>CAYJIQ010000093.1:0-7462 GCA_964370275.1 uncultured Christensenellaceae bacterium | reverse complement strand
CAGCCTGTTTTAACATTTTTGACAGGCTGACACACGCGAAGAAACTTCTGCCGTATTTTTTGAATTAACTTCTGAGCATTGCACCAATGTCAGCAAGCTCTTTTATAATTTTTTCCATTGAGGGAGCGATGTCGTCTTCGTGAAGAGTTCCCTCTTCCGAGCGGAATCTGAGCGAATAAGCGATGGATTTCTTGTCCTCGGCTATACCCGCACCTTCATAAACATCAAACACCTCGGCATATTCGAGATACTGCCCGCCGTTATCGAATATACACTTTTTAAGATCGGCGGAGAGCACGTTCTTATCGACGGTAAGCGAGAGATCTCTTTGCATTGCAGGATATTTCGGAAGTGTCTTGTACTTGACAGAATCCTTATATCTTCTGTATAGAAGGTGCAACCTTAATTGAACCATGTAGACTCGCTGGTTGATGTCAAAATTCTTCTGTACAGTTGGGTGAATTTCTCCTATTTCGCCTACAAAATCTTCTCCCGCAAAAATTTTCGCTTTGCGTCCCGGATGGAAATAATCTGCTCCGACATTTTCAAATCTGTGTTCGCCGATGCCGATTGCTGTAAATAGGTTTTCTACGTATCCTTTTAGCAGGAAGAAGTCACAATCCTTGCCTGTAATCGCAAGTGTAAGCACATCAAACTCCTCGGGAAGTTCTGTCATGGGCATCTGTTTTGGATAATAGACACGTCCAAGCTCATATAGCCTAAGCTCGGTACTCTTTTGTTTTAAGTTTGTCGAAACAACCTTTAATAAGTCGGGAATAAGCGTCGTTCTCATGTATGCGGTGTCTTCGCCCATGGGGTTTTTAAGTCGAACCGCATTTCTGTATTGGCTGTCCATCGGAAGCTCTAAGTTTTCAAGTACCGTCTGTGACATAAACGAATATGTAACGCACTCGTAAAAACCACTCGAGGTAAGAAAAGCTTTTAGCATGTCGAGGTGAGCTTCGTTTGAGGGGATGGAGTGTCGCATCTGCTGTGCGTTTATCGGAGCTTCGGGGATGTTGTCGTAGCCGTAAATTCTCGCAACTTCCTCGGCGACGTGTGCATGTCCGTCCATATCCGCTCTAAAGTGTGGAATAGTACAAATCATGTTATCGCCGTCAATCTCAGTTTTTATAAATACTCGTTCGAGGCAATCTTTCATTTGCAGTGCACTGATATCTGTGCCTAAGAGTCCGTTTATATCTGAGGCGCTTGTCTTTATTACCGTGGATTCAATCTTTTCGCTTAAAACGTCTATATGTCCTTCAAGCACATCTCCTGCACCCAGCTGTTCTACCAGCTCGCATGCACGAAGCAGTGAATACTGTGTCATTACGATGTCCACGCCTTTTGAAAAACGCATGGAGGATTCCGTCGTAAGTCCAAGTCCTCTTGAAGTTTGGCGAATATTTCCGTACATAAACTTAGCAGATTCAAACACAACCTCAGTCGTAGTATCTGTAATCTCGGAATTTTCTCCTCCCATAACTCCGGCGATGCCGATTGGGCCGCTTGTATCCGTTATAAGAAGCATGTTCTCGGTAAATGTACGCTCTTTACCATCAAGAGTGTTCATTTTTTCTCCATCTTTTGCACGCCTTACCGTAATATGACCTCCGCTTATGCATTTTGCATCAAATGCATGCATAGGCTGTCCCGTTTCGAGCATTACAAAGTTTGTTATGTCGACGAGGTTGTTTATCGAACGAACGCCGGCTGCCTTTAATCTTTCCTGCATCCATTTCGGTGAAGGCGCAATCTTTACATTTACAACACGCTTTGCCATGTAGCGTGGGCACAAATCCGCATCTTCTACGGTAACTTTTAGTGTATCAAGCTGCTCGGTAGGTTGTTCTGAGAGGTCAACCTCGGGCATTTTAAATTCCTTTTGCGTCGCCGCACTGACTTCTCTTGCAACTCCGAGCATTGAGAGGCAGTCCGGTCTATTTGCTCCAACTTCAAAGTCAAATACCGTGTCACTTAACATGAGAACATCTTTCATGTCTGTGCCCGAAGCCAAATCATCGGGGAGAATCAAAATTCCATCCACTCCTGCGCCGGGGAAATCTTGTTCTGTGATGCAAAGTTCTTCGCCGGAACACAGCATTCCTTCGCTGACAGCCCCACGGAGTTTGCCTTTTTTAATTTTTAGTCCATTTGGAAGAAGTGAGCCGTGAAGCGCAACGGGAACCTTTGCATTTTCAAACACGTTAGTCGCTCCCGTGACTATTTGCACGGTTTTTTCTCCTACATCAATCTGACAGACCTGAAGCTTGTCCGCATCTTCGTGCTTTGAGAGCGAAACAATTCTGCCAACGACGACATTTTGCATGTTTTCGCCTAGGTGTATAACCTCTTCAATACCATTGCCCGTCATGACTAGCTTATCTTCAAGCTCGTTTTCGGGCATATCAAAATTTACGTAATCTTTAAGCCATTTTATTGGTGCTTTCATTTGTTTCCTCCTATTTGAACTGCTCTAAAAAGCGAACGTCATTTTCATATAAAAGTCTAATATCGGTTATGCCGTACTTTATGTTGGCTATTCGGTCAAGTCCGAGGCCAAATGCGTATCCTGAGTATTTCTTGGAATCTATTCCGCAGTTTTCAAGTACAACCGGGTTTACCATTCCGCAGCCTAAAACTTCTATCATTCCCGCACCTTTGCATGAAGGACAACCGTCGCCTTTGCATATCGTGCACGTTGCGTCTACCTCTGCGCTGGGCTCGGTAAACGGGAAAAACCCCGGTCTGAACTTTGTCTTTGTGTCCGCACCGTAAAGCTGTCTTAAAAATGAGTTTATCGTTCCCTTTAGGTCGGCAAAGGTCACACCTTCTGCTATTACAAGTCCTTCTATTTGGTTAAAGACGGGGGAGTGCGTAGCGTCTACATCGTCCATACGGTAAACTCTGCCCGGACAGAGCACGCGAATCGGCGGTTTAGTAGTGAGCATAGTACGCACCTGCATGGGCGAGGTATGCGTTCTTAGAACAATGTCATCCGTAACGTAAAAAGTATCCTGAGCATCTCTTGCAGGATGGTCTTTAGGTATGTTTAACAGCTCAAAGTTGTATTTATCAAGTTCAATTTCAGGACCGTTTGCAATTTCAAAGCCCATCTTTGAAAATATTGCGCGAATTTCTCTGTAAACACGGGTTAAAGGATGAACGCTTCCCAGTGGAACTTTTGTAGCGGGCAATGTCACGTCTATCGTTTCATGCATTAGTTTAGCGTTGAGTAATTCCTTTTCTATGTCGGCAAACCTGCTTTCGATAATGTCCTCGATTTGCTTTCTTGCCGCATTTACCTTCGCACCATAAGCCGGACGATCCTCTGGTAAAAGTTCAGACATCTTCTTCATAAGCGCTGCAATTTCACCTTTTTTACCGAGCATTTTCACCTTAAGTTCTTTTAGTGCGCCGACGGTATCCAGCCTACCGCTTTCAAGTACGGTGCTGTCAATTAAGTTCTTAATCTTTTCCTGCATATTTCCTCTCCATAGTCAATTAAAATAAAAAAACCGCTACCCACAACGGGGCGACGGAATCGCGGTACCACCCGAATTATGCAAAATGCACATCTCTTGCGACAAATAACGGTGTCTACCGATTATGCTCCCGAGTGAAATTTCACGTCTGTAAGTGCGGACGAATTTTCAGCATGTATCGTCTCTCTTTTTTCGCACATCACAAGCTACTTTGCTCGTTCCTCACATTTTATAAGATTATAACACTCTTTGTTACGATTAGCAAGGCTTTTTTGTTTTTTACTGATAATTTGCAAGTCATCTTATTTGCATTTCGTAAAACTGCAAATTATGGCGTTTTGCCAAACCATCTCGGCTGAGTAATTTGTACTGCCTGTTGGCTCGCGAGACTCTTTTTAACATCCAAAATACGCTGATTTGAGCTTCCAATAAAAGGAATGTCAAGGCATCGTTGCTCGTCTATATAACATCCGTCAATTAGAACGTCAATGTTTGACAGAAGTTCAAATTTCTCTGTGTCCGCCGAGTTTAACAGCTCTTCAAACGTGTATCCCGTGTATGATGCGATCTCGTATCCAAAAACGTTGAGCTTCTTTGCTAACTCGCAAAATGCTCCTGCTTGGCTAAAAGGTTCTCCGCCCGAAAATGTAACTCCTTTGCACAGAGGATTGTCTCTTACAACCTCAACGAGTTCTTGGATGGTGCGTTTTTGGCCACACCCAAATTCCCACGTATGTTCGTTGTGGCATCCCGGACAACGGTGAGGACAACCCTGCGCAAAGATAACAGTGCGTATTCCGGGGCCGTCTACCACCGACTGTTTTAGAATGCCCGCCAAATCAACCGACTTTTTTGACATCGTGTTGCTCTCTGTCTCTTTCTTCGCATCTCTTTGCGTCATTCCATTTATCCATAGTCCCGACTAAGTATCCTGTTATCCTTCTGATTCTTTCAAAACCTACGCCTGTTCCGTTATTTTCGTTGACTCCGTGTTGTTGCATGTGTCCCTCCTAAATTATTCCCTTCAGTGCAATGCTATCGGGGTATTGTTTTTTTAGTTCAGCTATTTTCTCTTCTGAAAGTGCTTCGCCTTCTCGTCTTCCGCATCTGGGGCAGATATCTTTTATAACCCCGACATACCCACATAGGGGATCTCTATCAACGGGATGGTTAATGCTTCCGTATCCGATTCCTGCATCGTGCATACACCGCACAACTGCTTCAAAAGCTTCGACGTTTTGTGAGATGTCGCCGTCGAGTTCAACATAGCTTATGTGCCCTGCGTTGCAAAGTGCGTGGTACGGAGCTTCAAGGGTAATCTTTTCGTATGCTCCTACCTCATGCCATACGGGAACGTGAAAGCTGTTTGTGTAATATTCTCTATCGGTAACACCTTTTATCGTGCCGTGCCTTTTTTTGTCCATCCTGATAAACCTTCCTGCCATGCCTTCTGCGGGAGTTGCCAGCAAAGAAAAGTTCATTTTTAGTTCTTCGCTTTTCTTATCGCAATAATCCCTCATATAGCGGATGATTTTCAAACCTTTTTCCTGATACTCGGCACCTTGCCCGTGGTGAGCGCTGTAAAGTGCGGTAAGCGTTTCTGCAAGTCCGATAAATCCAATTGATAGCGTTCCGTGTTTTAACACTTCGCCGATGCTCGATGTTGCAGATAGTTTTTCTGAACCCAACCAAATTCCTTGGCCCATGAGAAACGGAAAGTTGTACACCTTTTTGCTCGCTTGAATTTCATATCTGTCAAGAAGTTGATCTGAAACTTCATCTAGCATTTTTTCTAGTTTTGAGAAGAATAAATCCTCGTCGCCGTTGCTTTCAAGGGCAAGCCTTGGCAGGTTTATCGAAGTAAATGAGAGGTTTCCTCTTGAGTATGATATTTCGCTGTCGGTGTCGTAGGTGTTGCCCATAACTCTTGTTCTGCAACCCATTGTAGCGACCTCTGTTTCAGGGTGGCCTTCTTTGTAGTATTGAAGGTTAAACGGTGCGTCAAGAAATACGTAGTTTGGAAACAGTCTATTTGCGCTAACCTTGCAGCTGAGCAAAAACAGGTCGTAGTTAGGGTCACCGGGGTTGTAGTTAACACCCTCCTTCACCTTGAAAATGTGTATGGGGAATATGCAAGTTTCGCCGTGTCCGAGCCCTGCGTCGAGAGCAAGTAGGATGTTTTTTATAACCATCCTGCCCTCGGGTGAGGTGTCCGTTCCGTAGTTTATCGAAGAAAACGGAGTTTGTGCGCCCGCTCTTGAGTGCATGGTGTTAAGGTTGTGGACGAATCCCTCCATAGCTTGATAAGTGCTCTTGTCCGTCTGTTTTTCGCTTCTTTTGTGTGCACGGCTGATAATTCTCATAGCATCTTCGCTGTCAATGCTAAGCTCCTTAAAAAGCACATCACAAAGTGCAATGTTAAACTCCGAATTGTCTGAAATTTTTATGTCAAAACCGGATAGCTTTTCTGCTTGAGTCGCCAAGTCTGAAATTTTTTGCGATAGCTCAAATGTATCTAAGAAATCTTCGGTAATCTCCGTAAGTTTTTCAGTAAATATCTTGCGATACGTCTTGATAACGCCCATAGCCATACCGTAGTCGAAGTTGGGTATGGATTGCCCGCCGTGCTGGTCGTTTTGGTTTGATTGTATGGCGATTGCAGCAAGTGCGGCGTAGCTTTGGATGCTTTGAGGTTCTCTGAGATATCCGTGTCCCGTTGAAAAGCCACCTTTAAAAAGCTTAATAATGTCAATCTGGCAACAGGTTGTCGTCAGAGAGAAAAAGTCGAAGTCGTGTATGTGGATGTCGCCTTCTCTATATAGCTCTGCGTGTTTTGGCTTTAATAGGTATGATTCGTTATACGCTTTTGCACACGCAGCGCCGATTTGCAACATAGTTCCCATAGATGTGTTGCCGTCAATGTTTGCATTATCTCGCTTGATGTCGCTTGCTCTGGCATCGACTTTGGTTATTTCGTCTATCGTCTTCATAAGGGAGGTGTTTGTTTCCCTCGCCCTTGTTCTGTTTGCGCGGTACAGAATATATGATTTTGCGCTTTCATTAAATCCGCCCGTCATGAGTTCGGATTCTACCGTGTCCTGTATGTATTCAATTTGCGGAGCTTTATCTCCCAGTTTGTCTTCAAGGCTCAGCTGAACTTTGTTTGCGATATCTGCTGCATCTGCTGCGTCTCCTTCGCCTGCCGCCGTCATCGCTTTTAATATAGCTTGAGCGATCTTTGCTTGGTCATATAATACAACCCTGCCGTCTCGCTTAATTATGCTTTTTATCATATGTTTCCCCTCCCGTACGGTTTTCCGCACGAACATAACTTCATAATAGTACACAACATATATGATGTCGAGTACATCAAGTATACTACTGCATGTAGTGCTAGTCAAGATGCATTTTGGTTTTTATTCTAATTTTTTATAATGTGTAACCAAAATCCGACTGTTGCGTATTATACACTATAGGCGATTGCCTGATATAATTTCAAAGGAGGCTTTGCATATGTGCTCAAATGATTGCGGTTCAAACAACTGTCTATGGATCATCCTTCTTCTGTGCTGTTGTGGCGGATGCGGAAATGGATTTGGTGGTGGAAACGGATGCGGATTTGGCGGAAATAACTGTCTGTGGATCATCCTTCTTCTGTGCTGCTGTGGCGGATGCGGCAATACACTTTCGGGTGATGGATGCGGTTGCTCAACAGGCTGCGGATGCTGCTAAATCTCTAAGTGTCATCTCTAACGCTATTGCTTTATAGCGCTTTTAGAAATGGCCAATACAAAAGAAAATATGTGCGAAAAAAAGGTACACAAAAAACGGGAAGTCAAGTGCTTGTTCTTCCCGTTTTTTGCGTTAAATCCCAAGTGCAAGAGAGCTTATAAGTACGTACATGATAATCAGGAAAATTCCCACACTTGCCATAAGAAGCCCAAAAGAGAGATTTCCGAATATTATTCGCTTTG
>CAYJIQ010000092.1:0-7462 GCA_964370275.1 uncultured Christensenellaceae bacterium | reverse complement strand
CATCGGCGTTCCCGCTTCCCTTTCAAACCTGCTCATGAGCATAGCTTTTATAATATACAACATCTTTCTTGTTGGATACGGCAACGACCCCGTAGCAGCAATGGGCATAGTCATGAAGGTAAACATGATGTATGTTATGGTGTTTCTCGGTCTTACAATGGGCGTTCAACCGCTTATCGGATATGCCTTTGGCGCAAGGATTTTTTCCAGGTTAAAGGCAACGATACGCTACACGATGATTTGTACGGTAATTGCCGGAGTTTTCTTTCTCATTTCCTTTTACTTTTTTGCAGAAACGATTATCTCCTCTTTTATTCAAGACCTGAACGTTATAGGCTTTGGAGTTACTATGCTTCGTTTACAGGTTATAGCCGCCCCTCTTCTCGGAGTTGTCTTCTTGTGCATGTCTACGATGCAAGCGACAGGCAAGAGCATGGTTTCGCTCGTGCTATCGCTTAGCCGCCAAGGTCTGGTGTTTATCCCCGCAATAATTCTGCTCGACCTAACCTTAGGCTACGACGGGCTGATTTGGGCACAGACAGTGGCAGACTCAGTATCCGTTCTTCTCTCGTCAATAGTCTTAATTCGCTTTATTAAAAAACTCCCTAACGACGAACCGATGCTGTATCACGAACAGTCGCAACCCGACAAACTCGCATCGACCTAGTGCGCACGCCTAAACCAAATTCACCGGGCTCGGCACCTATCAGGCACTTGACACTAGTGCAAGCTAAACATTTTTTCGTGAAGACAAAAACCGACTCCCATAAATTAGATTTTAGGTCTAACTATTGGGGGTCGGCTTATTTTAGTTTGCTTTATTGCATCTGTAAAAACTATAGTTACTTTAAATTGTAAGCAGTTTTTCCTCGCCTTTTAGTATGTTTGTAAGTCTCGTTCCCATTCCGGCAACCTCTATTCCGAGCGACTGAAGTTTTTCGGTAACTCCAAACATATTTGAGCAGCTAATGCATGCCTTCATGTTTACTCCCTCCTGTTGAGCGAGTGCAATCTTGTCTTGAATCGCCTCATCCTCTGCGACAAGCTTTGCCGTTGCGCCCCAGATGATAACGTCTACTTCGTCCCACCATTCACGCTTCAATCCGTTAATCGCATACATAAATACCATACTGTGCGCTGTGTGCGGGTTGTCGTTAACCCATAAAATGTTAAGTTTGTTTTCCAATGTCAATTCTCCTTTAGATGTATTTAAAAACATACTACCACAGGCACTCCGTAAAGTCAAAGAAGTGTTTGTGAATTTTGCATCAATGTTACAATTTTTTGTCTATACATAGAATACCTTGTCCGTTCGTTTCATATTAATTATTAAAATTATTTTTTGGAGGAAGTTATGAAGCAATACATTGAACGCAGAGTCATCGAAATCGCCGAACACATTTTATTAACGGGACAAACGGTTAGGCAGGCGGCGGCTAAGTTTAAAATAAGTAAATCTACCGTACATATGGTAGTAATAAACCAGAGATGTTTTTGTGGGTTGTTGAGTAGTAAAAAAGCACTCCACCGGAAGCGCTTTTGTTTTCAGATACCGGGTACAGATGCCATATTGTAAAATCAGAATAACTCATCCCCTTGCAATACTTCAAAAGTTTTTCACTATAAGTGCCCTTGGCATAAGAACCGAAAAGAACAGCACCCTTAACATCATAACCTGTAAACACAGGGTATAGCCGCCTCGCGATAGCATCAATATCTTTCGTGTTCTGCATAATCTCAGTCCTTTCCAAATAAACTCTAACTATATTATAGCGTGAAAAACAATAAACTTCAAACAGAACGCGGCTGTTGTTTTTCCTGAAAATTTCAGGTGCCTTTGTTAATTTAATTTAGCCGATTTTCTTCTCACGACATAAACTATATTTTTACAATTATTTCCTTAAATTTACTCGAGATTAAAATAAAATAATGGGTACAATAAATTAAAAATAGATTGTTTGGAGAATGTAACATGAAATTTAGCGTAAGCAAAATATTTTGCCCATACATAAAGCCGCGGAACTTATTATTTGCCTTGATACTCCCTATCCTTTGTCTTTTCATACAGGCTTGCGACGAAACCCCACCAACCCCCGACGGCAAAGCCACGAGCAAAAATCTAAGCGAGTTTTCGCGGACGCTTAATATTGCGCAAAGCGAATCTGAGGAAGAAGAGGTTCTAGAACCCGCTCCCGAAAAAGAGTATAAGATTGTGTATTTTAGATATAACGACGGCGCAAGCAATGCTCTTAGGTATGAAGCAGAAATCACACAGACACAGCTGGATTCGGGCTATTTTTTATTAAATTTTTCTCAGTTAAATGCACAAGACGGCAACTACTTTTGGATAGATGATAAAGGCGGAAGCTACGACTCGTTGGCCGTAGGCGATGGATTTGCGTTCAGCAGTTGGGACAACGCTCCTACCGTGCTTGCCTCTACCCTTCCCGACCCCAACTTTGCTGCAGGCGCACAGATTTCACAGTCCGACTTCAATTCAGATGGCATTTTATACCTCTATCCTGTTTGGTCGACTGCAATTTCCGTCGACACTTCGCAAAACATTCGTGCATCTCTTCACATTCTAATCCCCACCGAAGCTTGGGAAATGAGCGAGATAATCCCTCACTCAGCACTCGACTCCCAAACGTATTACAACAAAGTCGGGTACGTAAATTTTTCTCAAGAAGCTTTTATTGACCCCTTTAACGGACAGTTTTTGGGGTACGGTTACGAAGACGCAACTCACCGTTGGGTAACAAGATCTGGCGACACGACGGGCAGAGGTGTAGCTCAATACGACGGCAAGGACGACAGCACCCCCGGCAAATCGGTCGAGGACTTTATCACAAGCGGAGTGGGCGACTATTCCGCAGGAAGCCCGATATTAAAACAGCTGCTTTTAAAGATGGACGATGATGGTTATTTGCAAGATTATGTCTACTACGACGAAGTTTTGGAGGATATTGCAGATAACGGCGTTGTCGATTATTTTTCGGTGGATTTTTATAAAATTATTTACGCGCAAAGTTCAGCTTCTACAAATCCTTCAACCGGACTCATATCAGAACAGTATCACGTCGACTCGATGCTGGTTTATGATAAAACTCAATACGAAATTTCTTTTGTAGAACCCAACATTGAGGGTTCTGCACTAACCGGCGCCACAATACAAACGGACACTATTTCGCACGGCGAAGCGTTGCCCTTTTCGCCGACTAATTGGCACACGCTTGAAACACCTCCCGAAAACTACGAGTTTGTCGGTTGGAAGGTATTAAACGACGACGGAAGCACAGGCGTTTCTTATGAGGAGTATGCAGAGAAAAACCCGACAGTCAGCGATAATATTACATTTGTCTCCGTTCTTAGCGCGCTCGAACCAAAAATATTAAGCGACGAACTTTCAAAGACTTACGACGCAGAAACCCTATCATATACGGCACAAAACCTTTGGGACAGAGTTTTGGCCGAGGAGTTTTCGGGCAGATTTTCTACATATGAAGAGATGTTGAGCGAGTATACGGTAATCACAAATGACGCCTCGGGCAGCACAGGACGCTTTGCAGGCCCCAATGTCGGCGAGGTCGTTTTTACCTATTCGATATTGAACAACGCTTCAAACCTCAGCATCTACGACGTTCAAATAAAACTTAGTATACAAAAAGCTCCCCTCGTTGTCTCGCCAATGCAAAACTACTCCAAAATTTTCGGAAGTGCAGATCCCGTTTTCGAATATAAAATCGAAGGACTTGCCAAGACAGACACCGCGCAAAAGGTGTTTTCTAGCATCAGCGCAAAGAGAGCTTCTGAAGGAGAAAATTACGGAGAATACGATATTGAAGTCGACTATACCCCAAACACACAGATAGACTCAAAGTTCGGAAACTACGACATCGTTACAAACACCGCGCTGCTTCTTATCCTAAGGTCTGACCAAATCGGTGCAGTTGCCGAGCCCATCGTGCGCACATATGACGGCAAATCTCACACCATAGATGTTGACGTGCTCGGCGCTGCAGACGGAGAACCTGTTGAGATCTATTACAATCTGACAGGTGCACTCGGCGCATATACACACTCCGAGCCTCCGACAGTTACCGACGTAAACGAATCTCAAGAGATATATTTCATGGTTAAGAGCCCCAACTATGAAGCGTATTTCGGAAGCGCTCGAGTAACTGTAAATCCTGCGCCTGCGAGCATTCGTGCCAATTCATATACCAAAACACAGGGTGAAGAAGACCCCGAATTTTCTGCAAGTGTGAGCGGAGTGGTCGAAGGCGAAACTTTAAATTACACAATAGATCGTCTTGCGGGCGAAGATCCGGGAGACTATACGATAACCCCCGTCGAGCGAAACAATCCAAACTACGATGTTTCGATAAACACCGGATTGCTTACAATAGAAGCGGTGCAATCGATATCTCCTTCTGCGACCGCACCAAAGGAGCCTTCCGGCAAAAACCTTCCTGAAATCGTATTGGACGCTGACAACAATATTATCATCGCTCCCGTCATGGATTCCGCACCTCAGGTTGTGCAAATTGACGGTATTTCTCTTGGCGAGGGTGACTATAGCGTAGATGAAAACGGACTGGTTCAACTCTCAAGCGCTGTTTTTTCGAACTTGCCCGATGGCGAACACTCAATTCGCGTCCAGTATGACGAAGAGGTTTTTGAATCAATTATCATCGTAGACAACGGAATCCCCCTTTCAGCCGGCAACTTTAAACTTGTTGAAAGCGACTATTTCTGGAGTCTGTTTAACCTGCTGTGCACTCTGTTTTCCGTCGCATTTGCCTGCATATTCCTAATTCGCCACAAACTAAAAGGCGACCTCAAACCCCAAAACCTACGTGTTGGTATCGCACTTGCGGGATTTGCGGGAATCTGCTTTGCTGTCCTGTTTATAACACAAAATTTCTCCGCCTCCATGACCTTCTTTGACGCTTATAGTTTAGTATTTGCATTTAGCGTATTTGCACAAATTGTCCTGCGCGTATTTTTTGCTAAAACTGCCGAGAATTCACCTCAGGTAAAGGATAATTAGTAAAATTGCATTATAGTATTTATAAAGAAAAATATTTATTTGTTATAGCAACAAAAAACGATTGACATTTCCCCGTTTGATGTTACAATGTTTGTATTAAAAACTAGGAGAGATGTATGGACTTTGTTATACTGGGACTGTTGCAAGTTAAAGACATGTCAGAACAGGAAATAGCGGGTTTTGTCAGCAAGGCACTTCCGTTTGTAAACTGGGATGGCGACGAAGATTTAAAATCAAAATTAAGGGCACTCGTTCGTGAAGCTAAATTAGGAACCAAGGAACAGGTAGAAAAAGGTGAACGCAAGATCGTCTATACTATCTCTAAGTCCGGAACCGAGACTTTCGAGTCATGGATAAAAACTCCCATGCAGCCAGATAAAATTAAAAACATGCAGTTGTCAAAGCTGTTTTTTCTGGGACTTGCAAGAGAAAACGAAAGAAGCAAGGCAATCGAGGCATACATCGAAAATCTCAATAAATTAATGCAAGGTATGCTCGCACTCAGCAGCCTATTTAAGGAGCTATACTTAAACAAGATGTCAAAGCCGATGCCGCAAAAGGACAGTGATGTCATCGAATATCAGCTTCACACCCTTCGATACGGCGTGGACAGCACTCAGTTTGAAATCGATTGGTATACCGATCTGCTAAAAAAAATGAAATAAGAATCTCACCCGTTATCGCAATCACAATAAGTTAAGAGCACTTCTGAGATGGGTCAGAAGTGCTCAGCCTGTAAAAAAAGCTTCAACAGGCTGGAGAGCGTCAAAAGTTCTTTTCATATTGACATTCGCCTCCAACTGTGCAATAATTAAACACAGGAAGAGAGGTTCTTTGCGATGAACAACTTGTTTATTAACAACATTACGCTAATTTCGGGCATTATCATTATTGATAGTGTGTTTTAGCGTGGTGTCAAAAAACAAGGCCTTCCAACCCTTGCAGACACTGCAAAGGGTTTTTTTATTTGTTAAGAAGAATTATTATGACATTAAACGGCGCACAGATATTGATAGAAAAGTTGCACGAACACGGAGTGGACGTTATGTTCGGCTATCCGGGAGGCGCGGTAATCCCGATTTACGACGAACTTTATAAGGACGGGCGCATCGAAAATGTGCTTACGGCACACGAACAAGGTGCGGCACATGCGGCGGACGGATACGCACGTGCAAGCGGAAAAGTCGGCGTTGTCCTGGCAACGAGCGGCCCCGGCGCAACAAACCTTGTAACGGGCATAGCAAACGCATACCTTGACAGCGTTCCCATCGTAGCAATTACAGGAAATGTTCCCACCGCACTATTGGGAAAGGATAGCTTCCAAGAAGCGGACATAGTGGGCATAACCCAACCGATTGTAAAGCACAGTTTTATGGTACGCGAAATAAGCGAACTCGCCTCCACTCTTGACAGAGCGTTTGCGCTTGCAATGCAGGGCAGAAAAGGGCCTGTTGTCGTCGATATCCCAAAGGATGTCCAAACGGGGCTTTGCAAGTACACACCGTGCAATGCTACAAACCCCACAACCGCTCCTGAAATCCCGGACATTTCCCGAGCAATCAAAGCTATTGACGCAGGAAAGAAACCGTTTATTTATGCAGGAGGCGGTATGGTAGGGTGCGAGGAGTTATTACTCGAACTAGCAAAAAAACTCGACTGTCCTGTCGGGCTTAGCATGATGGGCCTTTCAACCATGGCGACGAGCGACCCAAACAACCTGGGTTTATTCGGAATGCACGGAAGGTACACCTCTAACATGGCAAAATCCGAGTGTGACACGCTCATCGCTCTTGGCGTTCGCTTTTCAGACAGAGCGACAGGAGATGTGAATAGATATGCACAAAATCGCACAATAATCCATCTAGACATAGACAAGGCCGAGCTTACCAAAAATGTAGACACACACATAAACATCTGCGGCGATGCAAAAACAGTGCTCCGCACACTCATAGACTCGGTTCAAAGCAAGAGCAATAAGGAGTGGTGGGAGCGCATCCGAACATTTGAAGATACCCTGCCCGAGATAATGCCCAAACGCATAATCGAGCGAGTAAGCGAAAACATGCCCGACGAAACTGTGGTTGCTACTGATGTTGGACAGCACCAAATGTGGGTTTGTCAATATTTTCCGTTTAAGCAACCTCGCACGTTGCTAACCTCGGGCGGACTTGGCACAATGGGCTTTGGAATGGGTGCAGCGATTGGCGGTTGCCTGGCAAACGACAAAAAACCGACACTTCTTTTTACAGGGGACGGTAGTTTTGGCATGAACCTAAACGAACTTGCCACCGCGGTGACATATAAATTGCCTATTACGATTATCTTATTTAACAACGGCGTGCTCGGAATGGTTAGGCAGTGGCAAAAGATTTTCTGCGATGCCAGATATTCCCAAACGACACTTGAAAG
>CAYJIQ010000091.1:1946-7493 GCA_964370275.1 uncultured Christensenellaceae bacterium | reverse complement strand
CTCACCCCGTGCAACCCGTCGTGCACTTCAAGCTCTAAACCCTGGTTCTTTCTACCGTCGTTTCCAACCGTCCTTATAAGCGTGTATCTTCCGCTGTGAACGTTTTTAAGCAATTCATTAGCCTCTCGCGTTACCGCATCAAGCATTACTCCAAGGACATACCGTGAAAGCCCTACTCCACGAATTCCCTTTAAAAGCATAGCATAACTTGAAAGCTCCTTAACTTCTTCCTTTGCCCTGCCGATTTTCAAAGAAAGCTTGTTTGCCCGATCCATGAGTTGTTCGAGCGCATCAACCGAAGATGTCGCCCGCGTGACATCAAGCATCGCACGGTCATACTCCCCTTTTGCACTCAAGCACTCTTCTTCGAGTTTTTCCATGTCGGGTCGAGTTTTTCCTTCAACCTGCATTAAAAGTTGCGCTATCCCGCCCTGAACCTTTTGTAAGCGCACGTTATGCTCCGCAACCTCTTTTTTCATGTCATCCAGCTCATTTTTTAATTTCACCGATTGTGCAAATTCATCCCTGGTTACTCCCAGCATTTCCAGCTGTTTTTTAAGCTCACTCACATCCTCCTGCCAGTCTTTTTGTGCAATTTTCTCTTCCCTTACGGCACTTTCATACCTTTGCTTGTTAATAGCAAGCGCCTCCTGTGCATCAGAAACCGCCTTTTGCAAACTCAAAATCGACTTTTCATTAGCCTTCGTCTCCTCTGTTGTCTTAAAAATAGTCAACTTTAGTTCTTCTGCAGTAATGTCAATCTTAGTAAACGAACCCCGCAAAGTTGCTATTCTTATGTTGTGCTCTGAAAGTTCTCTTTCAATTTTTTCACTTTCCGTTTGCGCCTCATGCAACTTCCCTTTGTTGTCGGCAATCCCGCACTCAATTGCAAGTTTTTGGTCTGCGATTTTGCGCGCTTTTATAATCTCGCCTTGCTTCTGTTCATAATTTTCAGCAACATTCTCGCCAATAACTTCCAACTCTTTGCGAATCTTCTCTGCGTTTAGTACATCGTTTTTTGCCTTTAGAGCACCCAGGTCATTCCTTAGCTTCTCGCACTCCGCTTCGCCCGTTTTGACCTTCTCCTTTAAAACTTCCACCGAACCTGCCCCGATACTTTCCGCCAAAATTGCCGGATTGGGATGTGAAGTGCTTCCGCAAACCGGACAAGGGTTTCCTTCGATTAACATCTGCGACAGTGCCGACGCACTATCTTTCATGTATTGATAAAGAGCATCATCGTATTCGCTTATTACCTGTGCAAGCCTCGCCTCATACTTGCCAAGCTTGCTCTGTATTTCGTCGATTTTAATTTCAATATCACTTTTTCCTTTAAAAGCAACTCAAGTTCTTTTTTTCTTTGAATGTTCTGTGTCAAAATTTCCAACCGGTGTGCGAGCTCACCTACGAGCGTCTGCGCATCGTAACACTCTTTTAGTTTATTTTCAAGCAACTCAATTTGCACCTTAGAATTTTTAGCTATCGTTTCAAATTCACGTTTCTTAATTGCAAGCATTTCGCACTTTGCTGTTGTCTGCTCAATTTCGGTCATTAAAACTTTGTTTTTCTTCGCCGTCTCAAGTTTGATTTTATATTCAGCAAGAGCATCTTTGAGTTTTTGCTGTCTTTGCATTATCTCTTCAACACTCGAATATTGCTTTGTCTCGATCTCAAATGTATCCTGCGCAAGTCTATACGCTTTTCTGGAACTCTCTCGCTCATTAATTCGTTCGTCAAGCCCTCGCTTTTTTTTCGTTGTTGCCTCCCATAGCGGGTATATTTGAAGTGACTTTTCCACCCTTTCTATTTTTTGTTGTGCAGACAAAATCTCGCCGTTCTTTGTCTCAATCTCTTTATGCTCTTTTGTCAACATTTCAAGCGCGTCAAAACTCTTTACTAATCCTTTCGCCCTTTCAAAATCAGCGGAACGTGCTGAATATAGCGATTCTTTTAGCACTTTTTCCTTCATTGCACTCTCGCGTTCATCCTTTAAAACGGCGAGTTTTGCGCCAAGCGCATGAACACTCACCTCCCCCGTTGGTTCTAAAATGCTCAAAAGAACCTTCTCGTCTTCTCTTAATTTCGCTTCCTCTTTGGTTGCAAGTTCAAAAATATTATCTGCCGCATTTTGATACCTCTGTGTCCCAAACAGCGTCTTTAATATTTCCTCTTTCTGCTTCGCCTTTGCCACCAGCAATTGCTCAAATCTGCCCTGCGGAAGCAATACAACCCTGCAAAACTGGTCGTAAGTCAGCCCCAAAATTTCCTCGGCTTTTTTCGTTATCGCCTTTCTCGTAAAGTTCACCATAAGCGGCTGTTTTTCGCCGTCCGAAAGTTCATATGCAGTGACTCGCTCAACACTCTCCTCACTGCCTCTCTTTTTTCTTGTAGCGCACGCAAATAGATACGTCTTTCCTTTTGCATTAAAACAAAATTCAACCAGCGTGTCTTTTTTTGCATATTGACATCTTAGTTTTAAAATCCCACCTCTTTCGGGATCGCAAGCTTGTCCGTAAAGCGCGCACGTGATTGAGTCAAATATGCTCGTCTTGCCCGCGCCTGTTTTTCCGTAAATTAAAAAAAGCCCCGAAGCCTTCAGTTTGTCAAAATCAATAAATTCTTCGTTCGCAAAAGGGCCGAACGCCTGAAGTTTTAGCCATTTCGGATTCATATGCACTCCTTTTCATACTCGCGTGTAAAGAGTTCGACCTGTTCTTGTGTCGCCTCGTTCCCTGTCTGCTCAAGAACAAATCGCTTTAAAATATCTACCGGAGAAAGCCTACTCACTTCGCTTGCACTAAGAGTGTTGTTTCCACTCTCATACTGTTTTCCCTTAATGGCAAGCAATTTTGGATATATATCGCGGAACTTTTCAAGCAGATGAAGCGACGCAAACTCATCTGTAAATTCTATTCGCAAAAAGTCATCCTTGTTTGGGTCTGAAGCAGATGCTTTCTCAATCTCCGCCTCAGTTCCCTTTATTTCACGCACATCTCGCAGATGCTTTATTTTTCTAGCAGTTATTTGCTTAGTGTCTGTGTCGTAAATCGTAACACTTTTTTCCTTTTCGGCAAACTCATACTTAAGCGGCGCTCCTGAATATCTGATTTTCTCCCTCATCGTCTGCGCCTTGTGGATGTGCCCCAAAGCAACGTAGTCATAGCCTTCAAATGCATCAAGTGAAACCTTGTCACTTCCGCCAACACTCGCTGCAATATCACTCCCCGACGTTTCTCCCCCCGCCGCAAAAAGATGTGCCATAAGGATATTCACCTCGCCCGATTTAAGCTTATGTGCCTTCAAAAGCGCCGATATCGCCTCGCTTTGCGACTTTATTTCCACACCTTCAAAAAGAAGGCGTATTTCGTCCGCATTGCAAAACGGAAGCATATGTATGTATGCTTTTTCGCCATCTCTACACACCTCATGCGTGCGAATTTTCCCCGCCAGCCGTCCTGCAATGTAGAGTCCTGATTCTTCAAGCAACGACGAACAGACGGATAGCCGCTCCGCTCCGTCGTGATTCCCCGCTATTATAAAAAGTTTTGTCAACTTGCAGATGCCGGTAACAAACTCGTCGTAGAGCTCAACAGCCTCTGCGCTTACCACAGATTTGTCAAAAACATCTCCGCTTACCAGCACACAAGCGGGATTTTCTTCCCGCACCATTTGTATGAATTCGTCCTTGAAGTGTCTTTGATTTTCTATCATTGAATGCCCTGCAAGGCTAAGCCCAAAATGCAGGTCTGATGTGTGTATTATCTTCATGATTTTTCTAATTGAAACTTGTAAAACGCCTCGAAAATTTCGGGATAGATGTCATACGAGTTCTGCCTCCATCTTAGGGCAAGTTTCGCCGCCTCTTCTTTTGTCGTCGCAAGAAAAGAAAGTTCAAATGAGGTTATTCCGTTTTCAATTATTCGTAAAATTACACGATACTGCGCTTCGCTGATTTTAAAGTACTCCGCCATTACGCAGGATTCCTTTTGCAGACGCTCTGAATGTTCGCGGCAGTAGTCCTCTATCTTTTTGCGATTCACCTCAGGAAGTTCCTTTAAATGCGAATCTATGGCATTTTCTCCCGCAATAGTAAGAGTATAAAAAACGCCGTGAACGCGTTTGATTTCATTGACATGTTCCACATCTCTTAGTTCGTCAAGAAAAAGCCTAAACTCATAGTAGTTCATGAATTTAAGTTTGAGGCACATCTCCATAAGTTGGTCTTCGCTCACCTCGAAGCCAAATTTCTTTAGCGCATATAATAGGACAACTTTATTTCTCACAACATTCATATCTCTAAGATGCATATTCTTTCCACCCGTCATATTTTATGCCAGTATTATACCACATTTTAACATATATTTCCATAGCGTGTTTCATCGAAAATTTGCGCTGTTTGTCGCCTTTTAACCTTCGTCGTCAAGCCTTATCTTAGGTAAATTCCACTTAAAGTGTGTTGCAAGCATTCTGATAAGAAAAATACATATAACTGCCATCGATGTCGAGACTACAACGTCAACTTTCAAATATACATATAGTGCGTAGTAAAGAGTCCCTCCGACTATCGATGCGACTGCATATATTCTCTTTTGCAACACGACAGGCATATTGTTTACAAGCATATCTCTAATGATTCCGCCACCGACGCCCGTGCATAAACCGACAAATACCGTAAGGAACAGGTGATATTCGACATCCGACAATAGGACTGCGCTCATTCCGTTTACGGTGAAAACTCCTAGCCCCAGTGCATCAAACACATTTACTACCGTGTCTATTTTTTCCCATTTTTTTGTCAAAAGACGCTTATTTACCGCAACGACGGCAAAAACAAGCAGCGATGTTGTCGTGGCTACCAGCGCATATATGTAACTTTCAAACACTGCCGGAGGTATCTTTCCTATGATTATATCCCTTATCATGCCTCCGCCCACCGCAGTTACTACACCTAAAAACGCCACACCGAATATATCTGCGGATTTTTTAATACCCACAATTGCGCCCGATATGGCAAAAGCTATCGTCCCTATAACCTCAAGAACAAACAGTATATTCAACCTATGCCTCCATACAGACAAGCGAGCTCAAATTTTATTGCCATCTTTAAAATCTATAGGTATTCCTATGATATTTCACGCTCATTTTAACATATTTTGAGTTTTTATGTCAATGCACAAGAGGCTTTCGTTCGACAAACCACCTTCCGAACGAATCTTCATCCTTTTCATAAAACAAAAAACTCCGTTTGCCGTTTACGAGCACTGTAAATCTATCCCCTTGACCTCCGGCCTTGAGTGCAGGTGCGGGACGCATATCGCAGACGCTGTCTATCCTATACTTTTTTCCATCCTCCCATTTGATATATACGGGAAGCATTTCGCCCTGCGTATTAAACACAACGCCAACATCCACATAAGTTTTTATCATCTTAAAAATCCACTCTTTAGGTTTTCGGGCAGTGAGTAATCATACCCTCTCTGCACCATTGCATAAATTTTATAGGCGACAAACTCGCGAGCAAATCCCAAACTCCCCGCCAATTGCGCT
>CAYJIQ010000091.1:0-1936 GCA_964370275.1 uncultured Christensenellaceae bacterium | reverse complement strand
CACCAAAAGTTCCGCAGCAAACACATTCGCCTGGTGCTCAGTGCTACTCACATTTTTAAACAGCTCAAAATCCTTTAGCGGAACGGTTGCCAAGTGTTTATGCAAAATGTCGTGACCAAGCTCATGCGCCGCCACCACCCGCATATCCCCTTCATAGTCCGCGTTCAAAACTATATATCGTTCTTTATAAAGGGTATAGTAAAAACCCTTGAGCGAACCGAGTCCGTTTCTGTACATAAGGTTTATGCCCGAAAGTTCGATAATCTCAAAGGGATCTCTTGTCCCATATTTTTGCGTCAACTCACGAACTTCCCTTGATATGTAGTTATCCACCGACGCCTCCTACTTTGAGGATTTATGTTTTTTTGACTGTTCCTTTGCGTGGAAGTATATATCCATCATCGCCTTCATAAAGGCCTCAAGATCACCTTCTGCGAGTTCTCCTCCCGCAAAAAGCGCAGTCGTCTGTTCGAGTATAAGTTTCGCCTGAGCCTTCCCTCTACTCCCATACTTTTCGCTCGCTCTTTCCAAGAATTCCTCGCGCTCCTGCGCCAATATAAGCTCATTTTCAGACACAAAATAGTTTGTCGAAACACCTAACTCCTGCGCCAATTTTACGTATACAGCCGAGGTTTTTGGCTCTCTTGACTCGTTTTCGTAAAACTGAATAGACCTCGTTGTAACCCCTACTCTTTTTGCAAGTTCTGTCTGAGTGAGCCCCGCCGTCTTTCTCGCCTTTTTTAATCTTTCTCCGAGTGCCATATTCTCTTCCTTTCATTTCACTTTCACATAGCCGAATTATATTTCGTAATTAACGCTTGACATATGAAATTTAATTCGCTATAATATGAATCGTAATTCATATTTCGATTATACATCCGCACAGTGCATTTGTCAACGAAATATTTAAAACTAACAGGAGGTAATTTTATGAAACGCGTCATCCTACACTCGGATTTAAACGGATTTTACGCATCGGTTGAGATAATGCTAAACCCCCATCTCAAAGGAAAACCCGTCGCCGTGTGCGGAAACGCAAAGGACAGACACGGCATTGTCCTTGCAAAATCCGAACTTGCCAAATCCTTTGGAATAAAAACGGGAATGACAAACGGCGAGGCAAAAAAGCTTTGCCCCGAGCTCATAATAGTTCCTCCACACTACAAAGAATATCTCAAATATTCCTACGCAGCGAGGAGAATTTACGAACGTTTTAGCGATAAGGTTGAACCTTTCGGCATGGATGAATGCTGGATTGATGTCTCCAACATCGGCGGCGACGGAGAGGATGTTGCACACATCATAAGAACTACCGTAAAACAAGAGCTTGGGCTGACCGTAAGCATCGGCGTTTCCTATAATAAAATATTTGCTAAACTAGGCTCGGACATGAAAAAGCCCGATGCCGTAACATTTATCGGACAAAACGACTTACAAAAGGTTTGGGATTTACCCGCCTGCGATCTGTTGTATGTTGGCAGAGCAACCAAGAAAAAGTTTGACGCCCACAGCATACATACAATCGGCGACATCGCAAAGGCAGGGCCCGACTTTCTCTCTTCTCTTCTCGGAAAGTGGGGAAGAGTGCTGTATGTATACGCCACGGGACAGGATATATCCCCCGTAGATCCCACAAGACCTGAAGCAAAATCCGTCGGACGTGGCATAACCTGCACAAGCGACCTCCAAGACGAACATGAGGTTTGGCGTGTCATGCTCGAACTTTGCCAGGATATCTCTCACAAACTCATAGCATACGGGCTATGGACATCAGGTGTTGCTCTTAGCGTGAAGGACACAAAACTGACTCACAAACAGTTTCAGTCCCCCTTGAATATTTCCACGCAAAACCCCATGGACATAGCCCTTTGTGCATACAAGCTCTTTAAAGCCAACTACAAGTGGCAAACCAAAGTTCGCGCCGTGAGCGTGCGTG
>CAYJIQ010000090.1:0-7523 GCA_964370275.1 uncultured Christensenellaceae bacterium | reverse complement strand
AGTGCAACACAGCTTCCTTTAAATATGCTCATAATTACACCTCCGATGTTATTTTACTGGTTTTGCATTTCGATCCAAGCTTGTGCAATCTGGACAGCGTTAGTTGCAGCGCCTTTTCTGATGTTGTCTGCTACAACCCACATGTTTATACCCGAGTCTACAGTGTCGTCAATTCTAAGTCTTCCGATAAATACTTCGTCCTTGTCCTCAGCTGTTATAGCCATTGGATAAACGTTGTTTGCAGGGTCGTCTTGTAAAATTATTCCCGGCGCATTTTTTAGTGTTTCTTTTATTTCGTCCATATTGCAGGGCTTTTTGAACTCGACATTAATGCTCTCGCAGTGCCCGTGGAATACAGGAACTCTGACAGTAGTCGCTGTTACTTTAATGTCTTGATCTCCGAGAATTTTCTTCGTTTCTTTGATCATCTTGATCTCTTCTTTTGTGTAGCCGCTCTCTGTAAATACGTCGATATGCGGTAGGCAGTTTCCGAAAATCGGATGGGGGAATTTGCTCGGAGCTTCGCCCTTCATTCCTGCTTCAAGATCCGAAAATCCACCCATACCTGCGCCCGAAACAGCCTGATATGTCGAATATATTACTCTCTTTATTCCGTAAAGTTCCTGTAGTGGCTTTAACGCTACAACAGCCTGTATCGTCGAACAATTCGGATTTGCGATAATGCCCTTATTCCAAGCTATGTCGCTTGCATTAACTTCAGGAACCACCAACGGCACTTCGTCGTCCATTCTCCAAGCGCTTGAATTGTCTATTACGACCGCACCTGCTTTTGCAGCTATCGGAGCAAATTTTTCGCTCGTGCCTCCGCCTGCACTAAAAAGTGCAATATCAATTTCCTTGCCATCAAAACAAGTCTCTGTAAGCTCAAGAATTTCATATTCTTTTCCCATAAACTCAACTTTTTTGCCCGCACTTCTCTTAGATGCGAACAAGAAATAGTTTTTTGCCGGAAGATTTCTCTCACTCAATACCTGTAAAAACTTTCTTCCTACCATGCCTGTGGCACCTACAACCGCGATGTTAAACTGCTTCATTTCTGTCTCTCCTACTTTATTTTAAATTTACTTAACAATAAATGTTAATCCTATTTTTACTTCCCCATTATATCATCAATATGTATTTTGTGTCAATCAATAACCGAACTTGCGCAAAAGCCCTTCATAGTCAAACGCTTCGTCACATTCTTCAAATTCATTAACTAATAGCAGCCTAATATAATCTGCACGTTCGTCAGTCGAGTGAATGTAATATCCGTTTCTTAAATAAAAAGAAAGGGTAGATATCATCTTGCTTGCGGTGTATAACACTATTGCTTTTGTTCCAGTCTGTAGGCATTCATGCTTTGCCTTTTCAATTAGTAAGCTTCCAATTCCTAAATTCTGCATTTTTGGATTTGTCGCAAACCTTGAAAGGTAACAAATGCCTGCTCCAAGTTCTTCAAAGCGAACAGCACCTGTTACCTCAGTGTCGATGTCGCATACAAATACGTTTTTTGTCACGATATCGTTTTCAACATCACATAATTTTTCGTTTAATGCGGCGACGTTTCTACCAACCGACTTAGAATATATCTCAAAAGCAGATTTTGTCACCTCAAATATTGCCCGTGCATCGTTAACAGTTGCACGCCTAAGCAGTATTTTTTCCATCAATCCTCGCCCATTAGCTTTACCATAACAGCCTTTTGAGCATGCAGCCTGTTTTCCGCTTCGTCAAAAATTCTACTGCTAGGACCGTCTATAATCTGCGCACTAACCTCTTCGCCACGGTGAGCGGGTAGACAGTGAAGGAATATTGCCTCTTTGTTTGCATTACTCATAAGTTTTTCGTTAACTTGATACGGCATGAAGTGTTTTGATTTTTCGTCAAACTGACTTTCCTGCCCCATCGAAGCCCATACGTCTGTATATACGACATGTGCGCCGAGCACTGCCTCTGCAGGATCGTTTGTAATGATGACGTCTTCTGCATACTCACGTGCTTTTTTTACTATATCCTCGTTGGGCTCAAACCCCTTTGGAGTTGCAACGCTTACCTCAACACCCAGCTTTGCGCAAATGTTAATAAGCGAATGTGCTACGTTGTTTCCGTCGCCCACATATGCGAGCTTTATACCCGAAAATGTACCAAATTCTTCGTACACTGTCAGCAAATCTGCCAGAGCTTGACACGGGTGCAAATCGTCGCTAAGAGCATTGATTACGGGAATAGTTCCATACTTAGCCAGATCTTCAATGTCGCTTTGCGCAAATGTTCTTATCATTATTCCATCAACCATACGCGACATAACGCCGGCTGTATCTGCAATGCTTTCCCCTCTTCCTAGCTGAATGTCGTTTGTCGAAAGGTGCATTCCTGTCCCGCCAAGCTGATAAATTCCCGCTTCAAAGGAAACCCTTGTCCTTGTTGAACTCTTCGCAAAAATCATTGCTAAAATTTTTCCGCTGAGCAAATGATGTTTCTTTCCGGATTTTGTCTCCGCCTTAAGTTTCAAGGCAAGGCTTAATACCTGCAAAATTTCGTCCTGCGAATAATCAGCAAGACTGAGTAGGTGTTTTTGTGTGAATTTACTATTAGCTTGATAATTTTCTAATTTCATTTAATTTTCCTCAATTAACTTAGTAATACGACCTTAATCAGTGCTTCGCACAGTCCGTCGATTTCTTTTATTGTAATCGTGTAGGGTGGTAGGAATCTAAGCGTATTCCCCGCCGCACTTCCGATTATGTATCCCTTCTTGTGAATAGCTTTAATTACATCTGCTGCCACAACTTCGTCATTTAGCTGTGCACCGAGCATAAGCCCCATTCCTCTAATCTGAGTTATTGCGGGGAGGTCAAACCTTATGTCTTCTAACGCTGCTTTGAAGTATTCGCCTTTTGTTTTGACATCCTTGAGCATAGCGTCGCTTCCTGTTGCTTCGAGCATATACAGTGCAGCTGTGGTCGCAATGTGATTTCCGCCAAAAGTCGAACCGTGGTCGCCGGGAACAAACGCACTTGCTACTTCTTCGGTTGCAAGAAATGCTCCTACGGGTATTCCCCCACCGAGGGCTTTTGCAAGCGTTACAATATCTCCTTTGACCCCAAGTGCCTGCGAAGCAAGAAAGTGTCCGGTTCGTCCCATTCCTGTCTGTATTTCGTCAAAGATGAGAAGCGCACCGAATTTGTCGCAAAGTTGCCTTATTTGTTTTAAATATTGAGCAGATAGGACGTGAACGCCTCCTTCGCCTATTATTGGCTCTAACATTACAGCACAGGTGTCTTCATCCATGTTTTGAATTAGCGCTTCGACATCACCGAACGGAACATGTACGAATCGTTCAAGTAGCGGAGCATATGGTTTTTGATATGCCTCCTGTCCCGTTGCACAAAGAGTAGCAAAAGTCCTTCCGTGAAAAGAGCTTTTCATAGTTATTACTTTGCTTCGTTGCTCTCCCCTATTGTAAAAGTATTTTCTTGCTAGTTTAAGTGCACCTTCGTTTGCCTCTGCACCGCTATTTGAAAAAAATGCTCTGTCCATACCCGTCAGTTCGCAAGCGAGTTCCGCCGCTTTTGCCTGAGATTCGACATAAAAGTAATTTGATGTGTGCATCAGTTTATCGACTTGGTCGTGAATAGCCTGCTTATAACCATCATCGCTATAACCAAGTGCATTTACTGCAATCCCGCCAAGAAAATTGATATACGCTTTGCCGTTTGTGTCGTAAAGTTTGTTGCCCTCGCCTTGTTCGAAGCAAATTCCATAACGATTTCCAAAAACAGGCATGTAGTTTTTTTCATCAATAGCAATTATTTCGTTAATGTCCATAGTAAACCTCTTAGTTTGTCACCATCGTTCCGATTCCCGAGTCGGTGAAGATTTCGAGTAGTATCGGATGCGGTATTGTTCCGTTGATAATATGCACTCTGCTTACGCCGTGCTTTACCGCCTTAATGCAACCCTGAACTTTGGGCAACATTCCACCTGATATAACGCCCTCGTGAATAAGATTGTAAACCTCGTCCACTGAAATTTGATATATTAGCGATGACGGATCGTCTTGATCTTTATATATCCCGTCTATGTCCGTCAAAAACATTAGTTTTTCTGCCTGTAGTGCGGTTGCAATTTCGCTTGCGACTGTGTCTGCATTAATGTTGTAGCTGTTTCCGTTTTCGTCTATACCTATTGGAGCTATGACGGGAATAAAGTCCGCCTTTCCAACCATGTCAAGCAGTTCGGTGTTGATTTCATCTATAACCCCAACGTTACCGTAGTCTACGCCGCCTACAGGGGGCTTTTTGTGAACCTTGATAACATTAGCGTCTATTCCGCAAAGACCGACAGCCTTTCCGCCTTTGGTGTTAATCCCGGCAACGATGTCCTTATTTATCTTGCCGGTAAGCACCATCTGAACGACTTCCATAGTCATATCGTCTGTGATTCTAAGTCCGCCGTGAAACTTGGACTCAACACCCATGTTTGTTAGCGTTTTGTTTATTTCGGGGCCACCCCCGTGTACGATGATAGGGTTGGTTCCAACAACTTTAAGCAAGGTTACATCTTCAAAAAACTTCTGCTGCAACCCTTTATCCGTCATCGCCGCTCCACCGTACTTAATAACGATGGTCTTTCCCGCAAGTCTTTGGATATAAGGCAGTGCTTCTATTAGTATATTTGCTTTTTCTACATGTTTTGATGGCATTTTTTCTCTCCTTATTGTTTACAGGTATGTGCCAACGGTCGACAATCCTGTTTTTTCTTCAAATCCAAACATAATATTCATGTTTTGTACAGCTTGTCCGGCTGCGCCTTTTAGCAGATTGTCTGTGCAACTTGCAATTACGACACGCTTCATTCTCTCGTCAAAGACAAACCCTATTGCGCAGTTATTTGAGAGCACCACGTGTTTTAATTCGGGCAGACTTCCCTCTTTTAGCACATGTGTAAACGGCTCGTCTTTATAGACCTCGTATGCTTTTTGTATATCTGCGCCGCTAACTCCATCGCATACATTTGCGTAGATTGTCGCAAATATTCCTCTTTTTGCCGGAATTAGGTGTGGAGTAAAGCTGAGCATAATGTCCTCTCCACAGGCGACCGAAAGTTCTTGCTCAATCTCTGAAGTGTGCCTATGCGTAGCAACTCCGTATGCTTTGAAACTTTCATGAACCTCGCAAAACGAAAAAGGTAATTTTTCCGTTCTTCCCGCTCCGGAAACTCCCGATTTTGCATCAATTATTATGTTGTTTGCATCTATAAGCCCGCCCGCGATGAGCGGCCTTAATGCTAAGATACTGGTGGTTGTATAGCACCCCGGGTTTGCTACAAGGCTTGTACATTTTATGTCTTGCCTATACACTTCGGGCAGTCCGTACACCTTTTGTCTTAAAAGATGTGGTTGTTCGTGTTTCGTTCCATACCACTTCTCGTATACTTCAACTTGATTATACCTGAAATCTCCACTTAAATCTATAACTTTTTTTCCGTTTTCTAAAAGTTTTGTCACAACATTCATCGACAGGCCGTGAGGTAGTGCCGTGAACACCAAATCACAGTCCCCACCTGTTGTGTCAAGATCCTGCAAAACTGTATTATCTCCAATATAATTTGCATAAACATCACATATTTTTTTGCCTGCAAATGACTTTGACATGATGGCTGATATCTCCACCTCCGGATGTTCTTTTAATATTCGATACAGTTCCTCTCCGGCATAACCCGTAACTCCCGCAATTCCAACCTTCATAGCACCCTCCGATATAAATTATGCTTATAATAATACATCATCACTAATAAATATACAAGACTTTTTTTTAGTTTTATAAAATTTATTTTTTTAAGAATATACTTTGCAAAACTCTGCAAAATAATGTTAGCTGAAAATTTAAGAGTTTGCCTCGCTTACTCCTATATTGCGCCAAAATACTGTATTGTTAAAGAGGAAAAGTAGATGAAGGGTAAAGTATTGATTTTAACGAGTTTGTTTGCCACAGTTGCCATAGTGGCATTGACGATGTTTGGCACTTCTGCAACTAAGGTATACTGCGTCGAAGCTCAGACGCAGAACATTGAAGTTAAGCTGGAAGTCTCGGGTGAACTTCTTCCCCAAAGTTTGTTCAACGTAGTTAGTCCCGGTTCCGGCATAGTCGACGAAATAAATTACGAGGAAGGCGACTATATATCCGAAGATAGCGTATTAATGAGCGTCGAGGTTGATTTTTCTGCAGATGCCGTTCAAGCAAATTCGACGAGCTCGCTAAATACATATTCCGTTGCCGAGACTATCAGGCGGGCACAAAGCTCATGCATGTCAATACTGGACTTTTCATCGGCTTTTGTGCATGAGGATGTTGCGGTGTTCGGAGCGGAATCTACGGCGAATACAAACCTCAAATCCGGGCTTAGCGGGGATGTCATATCTCTTAGTTTTTCTCAAGGTGACGCCGTTTTAGAGGGAGCTACCATTGCCGTTATAGCTTCTCGGGAAAAAACCGTGAGTGCACTAATTCCTCAAAGCGAGATTAACTCGGTGAACATAAATCAAAATTGCACAATAATCGTAGAAGGAAGTGAAACTGAGTATTCGGGAAACATAGAAAAAATCGCAAATACAGTGCAGACTACGAGCAATGGTCAAAAAATGGTCGCCATTGACATAACGCCCGCTTCACAAATCGACGCACTTAACGGAAGCGATGTTGAGGTTAGCATTACACTTGAAAAAAAGTACAATGTATTGAGCGTTGACGCCGGTTGTCTTGCTGCCAACGATACAGTATTTGTGGTAAATGCTCAGGGCGTTTTGGAGCTAAGAGAAATTGAAATAGGTATTATGAACGACTATACAATAGAGGTGATATCAGGAATAGCAGAGGGCGAAGTTATTGTGAAAAATCCGGACAGAACGCTAAACGCAGGAGATAAGGTGGAAATCGTTGATAAAATTTAATCGAGTAAACAAAACCTACGGAGAAAAAAATCCAATATGTGCCCTAGATGACGTCAACATGCAACTCCAATCCGGCTGCTATGTCGCTATTTCGGGTCCTTCAGGAAGCGGAAAGTCCACACTTCTTAACATAATGGGCTGCCTTGACACTCCGTCTTCGGGTTGCTACGAGCTTTTTGGAAGAGATGTTTGTAAACTTAGCCTTACCGAACTTGCTAAACTTCGCGCAAGACATATTGGATTTGTTTTTCAATCATTCAACTTGGTTTCACGAATGAGCGCACTTGAAAACGTCGCGCTTCCCATGGTCTATTCGGGTGTCAGTCCGAAATACAGAAAAGAGAGAGCTACTGAAATACTGGCGCTTTTGGGGCTAGCACACCGACTTTCGCACAGACCAAGCGAGCTTTCGGGCGGGCAGTGTCAGCGCGTGGCAATTGCACGAGCGCTGGTAAATGACCCCGATATTATTCTCGCCGACGAGCCCACCGGAAATTTAGACCTGCAAACCGGCGATGAAATAATTGACATTTTAGAGGGGTTAAACAGCTCGGGCAAAAGCATCGTA
>CAYJIQ010000089.1:5392-7541 GCA_964370275.1 uncultured Christensenellaceae bacterium | reverse complement strand
CAATACAGCTCCGTGGCGACTACGGTCAAAACAGTGTAACCTATCCCTTCTTCTGGGAATCGGATCAGACGACTTTTTCAAGCCTGCTTCTTAGAACTTCCGGGCAGGACTGGGATAAGACGAAAATTATAGATGCATTCACGGCACAGGCGGTTAAAGATCAGATGACTGACCTTGCATACATGGATTACAGACCCTGTGTAGTGTACATAAACGGAGAATACTGGGGGCTTTACAACATCCGTGAAAAGGAAAACGAGGACTATCTTCTCGCAAGAAACCCCGAGGCGACACGTGAAGACCTGACAATCATCAAGGGGGACACAAACGCACAGGCGGGCACAACCGAGGAGTGGCAAGACCTCAGAGCGGATATTAAAGGTTGGTTGCCCGACGGTGGAGACAGAAACGCGATGAACGATGCGGATGTCGTGCAATACATTGACGCAAGAGTCAATATAAACAGCGTTATGGAGTGGATTACGACTCAGGCATTCTTTGCGCACACGGACACGGGAAACATACGTGTTTACAAAATCGGCGACGACGGCGAGTGGAACTGGATGCTGTTTGACATGGATCATGCGCTGAAGCCGGGAGCACAAAACTACAACTGGCTGGAGCGACTCTTTACCTACGACGGACACGGAGCTTCAAACATGTTCCAGATTCATATGTTTATGGCGATATACGAAAACGACGAATGGAGAGAAGAATTTATCGAGCTTTTTGCTCACCATTTAAACACGACTTTCCATCCGGACAGACTGCTGCCGCTGATAGATACTATGGCGGCGCAAATAAGACCCGAGATTGCTAACACGTCGCAACGGTGGTCTGCATTCCCGTCGGTTGACCAATGGGAGCAAAACATTGCAGATTTAAAGGAGTATACAGAGCTGAGATACACAGAGTCTATGAACGATTTACAAGAATGCTTTGACCTCTCAGACGAGCGAATGGAACAGCTTTTCCCGGATGCATAAAGATGAGAAATGCAGTTAAAAAACGACAACGCTTTTAATCGGTTGAAAAATATACACAAAAAAAGCTCCCTTGCCCGGGAGCTTATTTTGTTTAATCTTACTACATTCCGTATCTTTTCTTAAACCTGTCAACACGTCCGCCTGTATCAATAAGCTTCTGTTTTCCGGTAAAGAACGGATGGCACTTAGAACAAATGTCTACTTTAAGCTCGTCTTTGACTGAGCCTGTCTCGAAAACTTCACCACATGCACACTTAACTGTGCACTTACCGTAATTTGGATGTAAATCTGCCTTCATTACCTCACCCTCTCTCAAAAAAGTCAATATTCATTATAACACAGCTCACGGGAAAATCAACAGTTATTTTATGTTTTTTACATAATAATTTGTAAAAATTGGTGCAATTTGTAATAATGCACCTATATGTTGTGCTATCCCCTTGTTGCTGCGATTAAACACCCTTCCATGTTGTCGCTGTCGCTTATTATTATGCGGTCTCTGCCCGAAACCTCAAAAAACGCAATCATTATAGCCATTCCGTATGCTATAATGTCTATTCTGTTTGCCTCAAGCCCGATAATCTCCTCTTTTTCCTGTTGGGTCATGCGCAAAAATTGCGAGTAGATGCGTTTTACGGCAAAGCTTGAAAGCGAGTATCCCGAAACTCTTGAGCTGTCGTAGTCTGCAAGCTTCATGTCCATGCACGCAAGGCTGGTCGCCGTTCCCGCCACCGCATACATGGGAAGATCTTTCTTGTCCTCAAAGTTCATCGTTTTAAACATCTGCGTTGCGTGGGAAATAAGTCTGTCGGGATGTCCGATGTTTTCCTTTGCGCGCACACAACCCATATCAAAGCTGTGGCTAAACTCAACCTTTGCATCTCTGCCAAATATGACCTCTGTGCTTCCGCCGCCGATGTCGAGCACACCGCCCGTTCCGTCTTCGACTGCGCCCAAAAACGCATATAGCGCTTCTGTCTTGCCCGAAAGCACATCGACATTATATCCCGCATGTTCCTTTATCATATTGCAAAATTCAGCCTTGTTTTGAGCATCCCGCACGGCGCTTGTCGCAAAGCAGTACACAGGCGCACCGCCCGCATCGTCCTCTATTATCTCCTTGTACTTCATAACCGCACTCAGAGCTCTTTGCATAGCCTCTT
>CAYJIQ010000089.1:0-5382 GCA_964370275.1 uncultured Christensenellaceae bacterium | reverse complement strand
CGAGTCTTTAAAGCCCTCTCCCATGCGCACTGATGTGAGCGTTTTAAAAATCGGCCTCACAGTTCCCGAAACGTCTGCAATAAGAAGCCTTGCTGAATTTGTTCCTATATCTATCACACAGTTTAAATCTCTTGACATTACTCCACTCCTTCTTCGTCTCCCGCGGAATCCGACTCAAGGATAATGTCACCATTTTGTTCGTCCTCCAAAGCTTCGGGCAATCGCACTCCGTTCGTGTCTGTTCCTTCATCGGTAAACACGATTTCCCCTTCCTTTACAAGACCCAAACTTTCACGAGCGACCTGTGTTACGTGCGTGTCTGTATCGACAAGCTCCTCCTTCGCCTCCATGAGTTCATATTCGTGTTCGAGTTCCGCCAGCTCCTGCTCGAGAACATGCCGCTCCGCTTCTAGCTGTGAAAGCATACCCGACTGCGAAAAAATCGCAACCCCACTGTACACCATCGCCGCAACAAACACACACAGAAGAAGTTTTTTTCTGAATAACATGGGTTTCTTCTTCGGTTTTTGATTGATATCCTCCGTCATGTCCTCAGACATTTGTGTCATCCTGTCTTCGCGCATAATTCTCTGCTTTCTTATGTATTCATCCTCAATCGGATGTTCTACCATTATCCGATTTTTTTTCTCTTTTGTCAACTATCGCACCGCGAATGTAGCTAAACAGCCCACCCACAATCGGCGCAACTCCTGCTAAAAAGACGCAAAAACCCACGAGGACACCCAAAAAATGATACAGCCTAATCTGCAAAAATGTGGTTTCATAAAGAATAATAAGACAAACTACACCGCACAAAACGGCAAAGATCACATCCATAGCACCGCTCAGTATACGCCCCGCCCCCAGCGCACGGCGCACCCGCCTAAACACGCAGTATAGAGCACCGCAAATTAGCCCACCGTAAATTGCCGCCATAAAGACAAACGGCTGGTTTAGCGTTCCTCCGCTCATTTAAATACCCTACCAAAAAGCCCTTTGCTCCTCATGCGCTGTTCCTCGTGGTCTTCGTAGTCAAGGGACTCGATGTTCCCCTCGATAACGAGCACGCCGTCCTCAAGATTTAGCTTATTTATGTGTAAATCCTCTCCCGTCACCGTCATCATGCCGAATCCGGTAAGAAAAATCACCTCATTTTCGTTGAAGCTGTCCACATCTTCTACACTCGTGACCGTCATCTTTTCCCTGCCTTCGATGGTAACTTTGTGCGGACGAACTTCCACCCGCCTTACTTCCTGCGATTCGTTTATCATAATACACCTCCGCAATATATTAGTACAGTATATTATTTTAAAATTGCATTAAGAACGCACAATTTAAGCAGGATTACACCAACTTTACATAAAATCAACTTTTCACCTAATCCAAACTGTGATATAATTATTAAAGAATGAAAGAGCAGGTGGGATTATGAAGGTTAAGGCTTATGCGAAGCTTAATCTCGCACTAAAAGTTGAATGTTTGCGAGAGGACAAAATGCACGAATTGCGCATGATTATGCAAGAAGTCGATTTGTGCGACGAAATTGAAATAAACCCGTCAGATAAAACCAAAGTCACAATCGAGGGCATCGACAGCGTGAACAACACCGTTTACAAGTCGGCAATTGCCTTTTTTTCGCATACATCAATCATCGGTGGCGCGGATATTTATGTAAAAAAACAAATTCCCGCAGAAGCCGGGCTCGGCGGAGGAAGTGCAGACGCCGCCGCAGTGCTAAAGGCGTTAAACAAGATGCACGGCCATCCCCTGTGCACCGACGAACTGATAAGTATCGGCAACACCATCGGAGCGGACGTTCCCTTTTGCATCGTCGGCGGTTGTTGCATCGCCCGTGGCACGGGAGACAAGCTCGTCGCGATTGAAAACAACCTCGATGTCTTCTACCTAATCGCAAAACCCGATGCGGGCGTGAGCACTGCGCAGGCGTTTAAACTTTTTGACGAAACCGGACACGGGGCGCAAGGAGATTTTGATGCGTGCAAAGAAGCTATTATCTCGGGGAATCTTGCCGAATTTTGCCCTGTAAATGACTTACAAGAGGTGGCACAGACGCTCTGCCCCGAAATAAACACCTTGCTTAAAAAACTAAATGAGCATACGGAAACTGCGTTTATGACGGGTTCGGGCAGCGCTTGCGTGGGAATTTTTGAGGACGAAGAAACGGCGAAGGCTTGCCGGCATTCGCTTAATTGTTTTACAGCCGTCGTTCGAGGAAGGCAGGCAGGCGATGAATGAGATAAGCGGAAGCGTCCTTGAAATCGTATACCGAAACGACGAAAATAACTACACAGTGCTCGCACTTGCCGTGGAAGACGAGCTTGTCACCTGCGTCGGATATATTCCCGCAATAAATCCCGGCGAATTTGTAAGCGTTCAGGGCAATTTCTCCACCCACAAACTATACGGCGAGCAGTTTGTAATCTCGCATATTTCAAGCACACTCCCGACAACCCAGGAGGACATGTGCGTGTTTCTCGGGAGTGGAATCATTAAAGGTGTCGGCCCCGTCGTCGCACTGCGCATCGTTACCGAATTTGGAAGCGAAACTTTTAACGTTATCGAAAACGAACCGCACAGACTGAGCGACGTAAGCGGAATTTCGCCGAAGAAGGCACAAAAGATTCACGAACAGTTCAGCGAACTTGTCGACGTTAGAGACACAATAGTTCAGCTTGAAAAGCTCGGACTTTCGCTGGCTCAGTCCATGTCTGCATTCGAGGCATTTGGCAAGGGCGCGCCTGCGCTAATCCTCGAAAACCCTTATAAACTAACGGAAATTCACGGCTATGGATTTGAAAAAGCGGATACTTTAGCGAGAACTCTCGGGATGGAAAAGTACGCAAAGATAAGAAATTTATACGGAATTCAACATATTTTAAAACTGCAACTTGAAGAGGGGCACACCTGTTTTCCTCACGACAGGCTAATCTCTCGTGCTGTCGAATTTTTAGGAATCGACGAGAGCATGGCAAACACAGAGACTCAAAAGCTTTTACAGATGGGCAGGCTCAGGGAAAGAACTTACAACGGCGTTTCGGCAATTGCGCTAAACTTTGCAAACGAGTGCGAGAGTTCCTCCGGAGCAAAGTTGGTCGTTTTGGCTACCGCACCCGCCAGGATGGACGCAAATCTGAGAGTTGCAAACGGAATTTTAGCGGACAGCAATTTGAGCAAGGAACAGGAAAACGCGCTCAAACTTGCGCTTGAAAACACGGTTTGCATAATTACAGGCGGCCCGGGAACGGGAAAAACTACTATTTTAAACGAACTTATCTCAATCTTTGAGTTTAGCGGCATGACCACCGACCTCGCCGCACCGACGGGCAGAGCCGCAAAGCGCATGGAAGGCACAACGGGCAGGAAGGCACAGACTATACATAGATTGCTCGAGTTTGGCATGGGCGAAGGCGGGTTTGAAGGCGGTCGCTTCGGTAAAAACGAGGACAATCCTCTAGAGTGCGATGTGCTTATCGTAGACGAGATGTCTATGGTGGACATATTTTTATTTTCAGCACTCATGGATGCAGTGCGACCGGGAACTCGTATCATCTTTACGGGAGACAGCGACCAACTTCCCTCTGTCGGTGCTGGAAATGTCCTTGGAGACATAATTATTTCGGGTCACATTCCCGTCGCAAGGCTAACGCAAATTTTCAGGCAGACGGGAAGCATCGCCGTCGCGGCACACTGCGTAAACCAAGGCGAGCCACCGGATATTTCGGGCGAATTTGAATTTCACGCCGCAAAGAACACGCAGGATGCGCTTAACATAACAAAGCGACTCTACACTTCGGTTGCGGGCGAAGTTCAGGTAATGTGTCCTGTAAAGCGAGGGCTCATCGGCGTTACAAACCTAAACGAACAGCTTCGAGATCTTGTAAATCCGCCGTCTAGAGGCACCGCTCAGATTGAAATCGGCGATAGGATCTTTAGGTTGGGTGATAAAGTTATGCAGACTGCAAACGACTATCAAAAGGAGTGGAGAGATTCGGACTTGACAGAAGGCGTCGGCGTTTTTAACGGAGACATGGGCATCGTTCACTCTGTAAACACCGCTGCAAGAGAGCTTGAAATTCTGTTTGACGGTGAGAGACTTTGCACGTATTCGGTAAAGGAACTCTCTAAGGTGGAACATTCGTATGCGATAACCGTCCACAAATCACAGGGAAGCGAGTTTGACTGCATAATAATCCCGCTTTATTACCACCCTAATAATTTTTTGACAAGAAACCTCCTCTACACCGCCATGACCCGTGCTAAATTCAAACTTCATATTGTCGGGCTTTGGTCAACACTCGAGGCGATGACGCTAAACAACCGCATCTCTCGCAGATTTACGGGGCTAAACTACGAAATTGTTTACGAGGCACAGCGTACAACGAATGTTCCGTGTGAAAATTCGGATTTTATAGACATGATAAAGAGGGTTACCGATGTCTAAACTGAGTGATTTTATAGGATTTGTACTCGGGGCAAACGCTCCAAACTGCAAGATATGCAGAAGGTACAGCGAGACGCAGGTATGCAAAAGGTGCGACTCCGCAATAAGAGAAAGTGCTGAGGCAAAGACATGCAGAGACATTGCAGGAACGCTCGTGCACTTCCCATATTCCTACACTCCGCAAGTGCGCTTTGTCCTAAAAAAATTCAAATTTGAAGACAAGCAATTCCTGGCAGGAATTTTAGCTCAGTATATGACAGAAATTTTTTCAACTATGCAATATGATATGCTGACATATGTACCGCTACATAAAAAGAGGTATGCAAAAAGAGGCTACAATCAATCGCAGTTGCTCGCTTGTGCTCTTGACCATGGCGCAAAGGAACTTCTGGTGCGCACAAGAAACACTACTCCGCAGTATAGAGTCCCGCCAAACATGCGCAGGCAAAATGTCGAGGGTGCGTTTGAAGTCGCGAAGTCCGCCGAATTGCAGGGCAAAAAAATACTCGTGGTGGACGATATCGTAACGACGGGAAGCACTATAACAAGCGTAGCTTCAGCACTAAAAAGCGCAGGCGCGAGCGAAGTTTGCGCAATTGCATTTGCTTCGGCAGGTGAGAGTAAAATTAGATTACACTAGCTATTTATTATAAATTTTCAAGGAGAAAAACATGAACCAAGACAAGGTAGTCAAGAGCATCAAGTATCTGGAACTCTTAGCAAAGCAATATCCTACAATACAGTCGGCATCTACAGAAATCGTAAACCTACAGGCGATTTTGGACTTGCCCAAGGGTACTGAGCACTTCATGAGCGACCTCCACGGAGAATGGGAGGCTTTTACACACATTTTAAACAATGCATCCGGTGAGATTCGCCAAAAAGTCGACCTTTTATACACAAACATCCTAACCTCAAGC
>CAYJIQ010000088.1:1782-7589 GCA_964370275.1 uncultured Christensenellaceae bacterium | reverse complement strand
GAAATGATGCGCTTTACTACCATTTCGGCGCTTTCCTTTGATGTAACATCGCTAAGAAGGATAATAAATTCGTCACCACCCAAACGTCCTAAAATGTCACCCGTACGCAATCCGCTCTTCGCCGCACTTACAAATTCGGTCAAATATTTGTCGCCAACCTGATGACCATATATGTCGTTAATCTGCTTGAAATTATCCACATCGGCAATTATGAGCGTGTGTATATCTCCCGTCTGTTCGCTGCGTATGAGCGCCTCGGAAATCTTCTCTTGTGCTGTTGCCCTGCTGTATGTTTTTGTAAGCGAGTCTGTCTCCATAGTGGATTGCAGGCTGTTTGTGAGGTAATAACTCGACTCAAGTGCCTTTTTAAGTATCTTTTCATTCCGCAAATTCACGATTATTGTGAGCATGAGATACGCACCAAACACAACTATTACAAAAATCGCAAAATAAATCGTCGACAGATCAATGCTCGTTGCCATGTCCACTGTAACCTCATCAAGAATAATGCTTACAACGCACCAGTCTGTCCCCGGTACCGTAATCATAACCGCTGAGCGACTCTCGCCGTTAACATTATATTTTAGAAGAGCTGTTTCTCCGTTTTCCATGTCCTCTCTTAGCGATTCAGGAGTGTGCCCGTTTTGCATGTCTAGCGTTCCAATAAACGAATACATATCTCCGCCCGCAAAGAGATTGTCGTTGCTTCCACTGATGATCAGCGGTATTCCATCTACCTGGCAAAGGTGGTAAAACGCCTCTCCCCCAAAGCTTTTCAGATCAAGAACCTGCGCAAAACTGTCCAAATAGAATATTCCGTAGAACTCAGCATTTGTCACTTCATCTAGCTGAACGCGAAAACCCATTGCGAAGAATTCCCTTCCCGTTTCAAGGTCAACTGTGGGTGGCAATATCTCAACATCTGCATATTCTGCTTCCGCAACACTAAGAGGAATCTCTGCGTTGAGGATATTACCGTTTGAGTCCACCGGATTTTCTCCGTTAATGGACACATACATGTCGTCAAATGCGTTAATCTGTGTTATCTGTCCTAAAACCGTCGCCATGCTTTGCGCATCGGGATTGTGTGAAAACATTGCTACTCCCGTTGCAAGCAAGAAATCTTCGGCGTCATCCATGGTGTATGAAATCTTGTCCGACATACTTGTCGCAATCTCAACTAGAAACGCATCATTTATTTTCTCTACGGTATCAAGGTTGTTTGTCGTAAAGAGCATAAGTCCTGCAAAAATGAGTATTGCTGTAAGTATTCCTCCCCAAAAAAGCGTTCGCTTCTTTGCCGACTTATTAATGTTATCTCCAAACAAATTAGAAACTTTTTCTTCTTTTTTTCCCGTATTATCTGCCAATTTATTATCCGTAGCGACGACGTACAGTTCTTCTATCGGCATCGGCCTTGAAAATAAATATCCCTGTGAATACCTAATCCCGCTGTTTACCAACGTCTTTTGCATCGCTGCTGTTTCAACACACTCTGCGATAAGCTCCACCTGCATTTTCTTGCTAAGGTAGAAAATACTCTCTAAGATTTGATTGTAGCTAACGTCTGTGCCTAGAAGCTCGGTGAGAGAACCGTTGATTTTTATGTAGTCTATGTCGAGATTTCCTATCTCTATAAAATTAGAGTATCCCGAACCGAAATCGTCGATTGCAATTTTTACACCATATTGTTTTGCTCTTCTGATAAAGCGCTTCAAATCGGCTTGTCCGGCAAACTTCTCCGTTTCGACAAGTTCAAAAATGAAGTGATCGGTCTTCTTCATATTTTCGAGCCTATAGAAAATCGCATCCTCAAATTCCTGAGAATGTACATCAAGCGACGATAAATTCATAGTTATTATCTCGTCTCTTTCTGCAAACAAGTCCAACACTTTGCATACCATGCACCTGCTTAAATCAAGATAAAGCCCATGTTTTTTTGATATCTCCATAAACTCACCGGGAGGCAAAATATCGCCCTGCGATGTCTGTATTCTCATTCATGATTCGTAGGCAAAAAATCTACTGTCTTGGCTATCATAAATACCCTGAAAATACGGAACCACCCTGTCGTTTTTAATTGCATCTTTGATAATCTCGACTATTTCAAATTCTCTGTGCAAGTCGACGTTTTGCTCGGAGTTTTCGTCGCAATTGATTAACCTGGGTTCACCGCCCCCTTCGAGTTCTTCTATGCTTTCAAGCAACTCGCGGGGGTTTTTTCCCTTTAAAGTGTAGGCAAAATCCAACAGCGAGGCTCCACAACCCGCCTTTGCAAACACTTCAAACAGTTTGCTCACTGCTTCTGTAAATAATTTTGCAGGAACTGAATTTTCGGCAGCGAAAAACAACGAATCACTGTCAAGTCTGTAAAATTCAAGCTTTAGATCAGCTAGGTTATTTTGAGCGTACTCGGCCATAGTGTTTAGAAATTCAAGAGTAATGTCTCCTTTTTTCCCATCATCATGGTTTGAAAACCTTGATGTGCCAACAACGCATATTTTTTGATTCTCGCCTTGGTCTCTGCCTTTTAAAAAGGTGCTCATGTCGTCTTTTCCCGACTGGAGGCGGCTCATCGCAACCTCTTCGCTTTTCATGGCATTTTCAAATAGCCCAAACTCGCTACTCTCGCTTGAAAGCTCAACAAGGTTTGAAAGCACCCGCTTCATTTCCATATTTGTATCGTCAAGCTCATGTACTCGTTGAAAAGCAGCGATATCGGGGTTGATATAGTTGACCTTTTCAGCCATGGTAAACATAGAGCATGTACCGTTATAAAAATACGTGCGTCCGTTTTTTGTCCCGATTTCTCCAAACATAAACACCCCGCAAATTCCTTCTTTTGCAAAGGGAGTCATTTCCCACTTTGAAAGATTGTTTAGAAACAGTTTTCTAAAAAGACAGCTGTAACAAAAAATCGTCTCAACCGGAGTGTTTTGCAAATTGTAGCATAGTGTTTGCCACTCTTCTACACTTTTCATCGGACTTACATATCCCAGCCTAAATTCAGCGCCCGCACCAATTGAGCTGTAATATTGTTTTATTTTATTTTCTTGTGCATCGTATTGTACAAACCTCGATGCACCGTCGTCGCCTTCAATAACGAAAGGAAAGCGCAACAGCATATCCGTCGCAACATTAGTCTCGTAGTGTGCATTTTCGCTAAATTGTGTCGTTCCCAACTGCTCGTTTATCCACTCGATTCCCGGGACACCGTCAATTTCATCAATATACACCGACGACATCGCCGTAATCTTATGAACATCGCTTATCGGCGCATGTCCGACAATTGAATTAGTATATGAAAGCACAAAATCCTTGCTTACATAGGAAATACTGATTGAGTCGTCGTAGACGCCTGTTTCGTCAAATACAAAGGAAATTATATTTCCCGCTTCATCCAGACAGCCCGCAACTCCGCCGACAAACGGAATGTTTGGCATTGAATTTGTTAGATTTCTTACTACACTTTCTGAATGTGGGTTAAAACCTCCAAAATGAGTTATAGCAACCGCAGGTTCAAGCTCACCAACGCTGTTTGCGATTTCATATAATATCTCCGCGCTAGACAAACCACCGATTGAAATCAAGTCTTTTGTCACGGTGGCTCTCTCAAAACCTGTAAATAAGATAAGCGTTCCCTCGTCGTATATGTTGCCGTCAAAAACCAAGCCACCAACATTACAACCCACAATCGTTGCCAAGGGCAGCGATTCGGATACAACTTTTGCTACATTTGTACAAAACTGCCTATCTATCGTCGTTGCATGTATTCTAATCAGCCAGTTGCATTCGTCTTGGTCTATGTTTTGTTCGATAAACCGGACTAGCTCCGCATCATTTTTATATAGAATTTTTCTTGCTTTCATTCATTTCCCCTAACACGAATCTACATTTTTTATTGCACTCTACTCATGCTAATATGCAATACATTTTACCATAAAACCCCGAAATAAACAACACAAATAAATTATTATCCTTTATTTTTGAAGTTTTTCTTGATGCATTTTCCCCACACACGCAAAAACAATACACTTCCATCTCTGCACCATTTGGCATTAATCCATGCGCAGGAAAAATTGCTTGCATAAAACTGTTTTTTCCACTATAATATATTATTGGTACTGTATGAATACATGTGAGGTAATTATGAAGCAAAACTCATTTAACATTCCTAATATTTTGACTATATTAAGACTTTTGTCCATTCCTTTTGTCATATATTTTATTATCGAAGACAATATGACAGTTGCTCTTGTTGTCTTTTTAGCTGCAGTCCTAACCGACCTCGCAGACGGCTACATTGCACGAAAATTTAACTTAATAACAAAACTCGGCATGTGGCTTGACCCATTTGCTGACAAACTTATGGCGGTAAGCGTGCTCGTTGCATTTACTATAAATTCAGTTGTCCCCCTCTACATCACACTAATTATCTTTGTAAAGGAATTTTTAATGTTGCTGGGCGGACTTCTCATTATACGAAAGGGAATAGACATTCCATCCGATACATTTGGGAAAGCATCTGCATTTTTACTTAATTTCACCATTGCGCTTGGATTTTTATCTAGAACGTGGGTGCTCGGGTATTCGATTTTACTTCACGCCGCAACCGTTGCAATGCTCGTTGCGTTTGTACACTATGCTGTTAAAAACGGCAAACATATACTTCAAAAGCAGGATATTTGATGGACATTGTAGGATTTGCTCTATTAATAATAGGTGCGCTTTGCACATTCTTGTCGGGCGTAATCTGTCGAATGTTGAGATGGGATGACTCACAAACTTCCTCTCGTGGGATTGCGATAAAGATAGTAGGCTTCGTTATTTCTTTTGTCGGAGCACTAATAATATTTGGATTGTTTTAAAGGAGATTTACATGACTAACAGAGAACTTGAAAAGACATACGACCCAAAAGCGGTCGAGGGTAAATTATACGACATGTGGCAGGAACGTGGATACTTTCATGCCGAGGTTGATAAGAATAAACAGCCCTTCACTATAGTAATTCCACCGCCGAATATCACGGGACAGCTCCATATGGGACATGCCCTTGACAACACAATTCAAGATGCTATCATCCGCTTTAAGCGCATGCAGGGATTTTCAACACTCTGGGTTCCCGGTACCGACCATGCAAGCATCGCAACCGAGGTCAAAATCGTCGAGCAGATGGCAAGCGAGGGTGTGAGCAAGGAGTCGCTCGGAAGAGACGGATTTATGAAGCGCGCCTGGGAGTGGAAGGCGCAGTACGGCGGAAGAATAGTAACACAGCTCAAAACACTAGGAACTTCTTGCGACTGGGAACGTGAACGCTTTACTATGGACGAGGGTTGTTCCAAAGCCGTTAAAGAGGTATTTGTTAGACTATATAAAAAGGGACTCATATACCGCGGAAATCGAATAATAAACTGGTGCCCGAGTTGCAGAACAGCGCTTAGTGATGCCGAGGTCGAATACGAAGAAAAGTCTTCACATCTTTGGCATATCCACTATCCGTCACAAAGCGGCGAAAAAGGCATCACCGTTGCCACAACCAGACCCGAGACTATGCTCGGAGACACGGCGGTTGCTGTCCACCCCGAAGACGATAGGTACAAGCATCTTATCGGAAAATTTTTAATTCTTCCGCTTATGAACAAACCCATACCTGTCGTTGCAGATGAGTACGTCGACATGAGCTTTGGAACGGGCGCCGTTAAAATCACACCTGCACACGACCCCAACGACTTTGAACTTGGCCAGCGCCACGACCTACCTGTTATCCGCGTTCTGGACGATGGTGGCGTTGTAAACGAACATGGCG
>CAYJIQ010000088.1:0-1772 GCA_964370275.1 uncultured Christensenellaceae bacterium | reverse complement strand
TTTTGTGGGATGGATAGATACGAAGCGAGAAAAGCGATTGTAGAAGAGCTTGAACAGACGGGCGCGCTCGTGCAAATCGAAGACCATAACCACAACGTCGGCGGATGTTATCGCTGTTCAACGGTTATCGAGCCCATCGTTTCACGCCAATGGTTTGTCTCCATGAAAGAGCTTGCAAAACCGGCTATCCAGGCTGTACGAGGCGGAGACGTAGAATTTATCCCCGCAAGGTTTGATAAAATCTTCTTTAACTGGATGGACAACGTTCGTGACTGGTGCATCTCTCGCCAACTTTGGTGGGGACATAGAATTCCCGCTTATTACTGCGACGAATGCGGACACATGATGGTAGATTCTTATGCACCGAACTCCTGCGAAAAGTGCAGTTGCACAACATTAAGACAGGATGAAGATGCACTTGATACATGGTTCAGCTCGGGTCTTTGGCCCTTCTCGACACTCGGTTGGCCCGATAAAACTCCTGAGCTCGAGTTTTTCTATCCCACAAGCGTACTCGTAACAGGATATGACATCATATTCTTCTGGGTAGCAAGAATGATTGTTTTTGGCATGGAAGTCATGGGAGAAGCTCCTTTTAAATACGTAAATGTTCACGGAATAGTACGCGATGCTCAAGGAAGAAAGATGTCAAAATCGCTTGGCAACGGAATTGATCCGCTTGAAATAATCGAAAACCACGGTGCAGATGCGCTCAGGTTCTCACTCGCAAACGGAAGTGCCGCCGGTGCAGATATGCGTTTTTCAAACGAAAGGGTTGAAGCAGCCGGCAACTTTGCAAATAAGATTTGGAATGCCGCTAGGTTTGTCCTTATGAACAAGACGGGCGAGACAAAAAAGCCCGATACTGCAAAGCTCGACATTGCGGATAAATGGATACTAAGCAGACTAGACGACTGTATCAAAGTTGTCACCGAAAATATGGAAAAGTTTGAACTTGGCCTTGCCACTTCAAAGGTCTATGACTTTGTGTGGAGCGAATATTGCGACTGGTACATCGAAATGGCAAAACCGAGACTTTACGGCGAAGATGAAAATGTCAAAGCAGCGACTATGGATGTTTTGCAATATGTTCTGGCAAATGCATTAAAGCTTCTTCATCCGTTTATGCCCTTTATAACCGAAGAGATTTATACTGCGCTCACAGGTGAAGAGTCGATAATGATTGCACAATATCCTGTTCCTGAGTATTCGTTTGCACAAGAAGATGCCGCCATGGAGCGAATAATGAGCGCAATCAAGGAAGTTCGTGCAGTAAGAGCACAGATGAACGTTCCGCCGTCAAAGAAAGCGCGACTAATCATCAAAACTGAATATTCTAAGGATGTTGAAGCTTGCGAAGCATACCTAATGAGGCTCGCGTACTGCGACGGAGTTGAGATTATCAGCGAAGGTCAGCCTGAAAATGTTGTCTCTTGCGTGTGTGAACTCGGAAATGTGTTTATGCCTATGGGAGAACTTATCGACATCGCAAAGGAGCTTGATCGACTCTCAAAGGAAAAAGCGAGACTTGAGCAGGAAATCAAGCGTGCACACGGAAAACTTTCAAACGAGAAATTTACTGCCAAGGCACCACAAAGCGTCGTAGAAGAGGAACGTTCAAAGCTGCACAAATACGAAAACATGCTTGCAGAAGTTTGCAAACAGCTCGAGGTTGTCTCCTCACTGTAGTTTACACTATGCAAATAGCTTAATACAAACTTTACCAAAAAACGGTGGCATCAATTGCGTGATGTCACCGTTTTTTCACCAAG
>CAYJIQ010000087.1:7167-7757 GCA_964370275.1 uncultured Christensenellaceae bacterium | reverse complement strand
CCTTTGATGCCTCATTTGAAGAGTCGCTTTGAGTTGAACTTTTCGAGTCTGTGTCGACATCGCCTTGTAGCTCAGCAGCATCTGCGCTTTCTTGAGCATCCTGCGTAGCTTGGGCAGTGTCTGCACTTTGAGTCTCTGATTGTGATACGGTCGTCTGTCTTGTATCCGCAGTTCCCGCGATTATTGCATCCGAGCCGGCATCATCAGATATATCTGATTCAAGACTTCCTGTTTCTTCGACAGCTTGAATTGTTTGCTCAATCTTAGATTCGGTCGTTTGCTGTGGCGTAACATCCGCTGATGGAGCTCCAAACGTTGATGCAAACATCCCTACAGTGAGTACCGCCAACAATGCACCCGCACAAGCAATAAGTCTTCCTGAATCTTTTTCGACAATAGTTTTTATCTTTGAGAAAAATTTTTTCAAGACTTCACCTCCTAAGTGAAATATCTATATAATTAATACTTTCTTCATTTTACCATTTTTGACATTATTCGTCAATCACATATTACAAATCAAAATATTTATATAGTTATCTTCATTATATTATAATATTCAATTTTTAATTGAATACACGGCACTTTTGTGA
>CAYJIQ010000087.1:0-7150 GCA_964370275.1 uncultured Christensenellaceae bacterium | reverse complement strand
TAATATTGTTATGAAATAATATATATATTGGAGATTATATGAGAACAGCCACTTCATTTAAAATAATAGCGACAGTGTGCATGTTGATAGATCACGCGGGTGCATCTCTTGGAAGCTACGGAATTGGACTGATAGGAAGTGAAGCTACGAGTTTGATGCGCATTATTGGCAGAATTTCTTTTCCTATTTTTGTTTTTTTGATAGCAAACGGATATGTCCACACGCGAAATAAAAACAGTTATTTTTTAAACCTTACACTTTTTGCAATAATTTCGCAAGTCCCCTTTACCATAGGTTTAAACAGTGTAAACCAAAACTTAACTCCGCTTGAGGGTGCCGGATTTTTTAATTATGCGCAAGGTGTCGATTCAGCCATCGCTATAGGCACTGTGTTACTCTGTGCTTTTGGGTATTATTATGTGATTTCAGACAAAAAACTCAATGCGAAAATTTTAATTATTATCTGCGCACTTTTATTACCATGGATTTCATTTGGTTATGGTGGAGTCTTGCTTCACGACAACTCAAAGTTAAATGTGTTTTTTACGTTGGCATTTGGTTTAATGGGAATATTCGTAGTCGATAACCTTGAAAAATTCAACATTAAAAATTTCTGCATACTGGGAGTTGCCTGGGTCTTTGTGTTATTCTTCATCATTCCCAATGCAGACTACGGGATTGAAGGTGTTCTTTATGTAGTTGCACTTTATCTTGCACGAAAAAACAAGGCACTTATGTGCCTCGTTGCAGTATTTTTCACCATCCTGATTTCCACGCTCACACTCCATACAAGCATCTACACATACACCGCACTTGCGGTTGTCCCCGCAATCTTGCTGTACAACGGCAAAAAGGGAAAATCCCTTAACAAGTATGTATTTTATGGCTTTTATCCGGGACACCTTGCCATTCTTGGAATGATCCTAATAGGAATCAGGGCTACACTTTAATTGTTTTGTCATCTCTAAAAACTTTTCCGGCCAGACAGAACTTATACGCTTGAGCTAACAATTGCCTAATTAATTGCTCAAAGTGCATTTGCTGCGCTTATTGCCATAAAGAGTGCTTTCGACGCTGAAAAAGTTCGATTAAAACTCCTCGCGTCCGTGTATCTGTTTCCCAACTTCAGCTCCACAACTTCCTCGTATTTTTCGCTCGAAACACCGACATATATGAGACCCACGGGTTTTTGCTCCGTTCCTCCGGTGGGGCCTGCAATTCCGCTTACGGCAACCGCCACGTCTGCGCCGCTAACATTTCTCGCACCCCTTGCCATCTCCGACACCACTTCTTTACTCACAGCACCATGTAGCTCAAGCGTTTTTTCACTTACGCCCAAAACCTTAACCTTCATATCGTTTGAATAGGTGCACAGGCCGCATAATAACACGTCACTGCTTCCGCTCACTTCCGTAATTCTTTGGGAAACAAGCCCGCCTGTACAACTTTCCGCTGTGGCAATCGTTAATCCTTTTTCCCTAAATAAGTTTACAACCGTGTTTTCAAGGTTTCCGGCATCAACTCCGTATATATATTTTCCGACCATCTGCCTTATCTGCGTCTCGATCGGGTCTATCATCTTTATAGCTTCCTCTTTTGTTTTAGCCCTCGCTGTAATTCTAAGCGAAACTTCACCTGTCTTTGCATATGGAGCTATCGTTGGATTGTTCGTGTTTACCATTAAGTCTTTTAATGTATCCTCTAAGCTCGATTCGCCAATTCCAAAGAAGTTAAGCACCCTAGAGTGAAGTACGAATCCGGAGAGCTCTGCAAGATATGGCAGAACGCTGTTTTGGAGCATAGGCCTCATCTCACGCGGAGGCCCGGGCATTAATATTGCAATCTTGCCTTTACCTTTAACCGCAAGTCCGGGAGCTGTTCCAAATCCATTTTCAAAGACTGTCGCTCCTTTTGGCATTTGCGCCTGCTTTTCATTGTTTATTGTCATGTGCTTGTGTATATTTTGAAAAAAGCATTTCAAGTTTTTGAGCGAAGGTTCGTGTACTTCCATCTCCAGTCCAAAATACTCTGCAACAGTTTCCTTTGTAAGGTCATCGTAAGTGGGGCCAAGCCCACCCGTCATTATGATAATGTCATTATTTTCAAATGATTCATAAAGGTGCTGTTTTAAGCGCACAGCATTGTCGCCGACGACACTCTGGCTGTAAACTTCTATTCCTATGCTCGCAAGTGCCCTTGCTATATCGGTTGCGTTGGTGTTTACTATGTCACCCAGCAGTATTTCCGTTCCCACACATAAAATTTCAGCTTTCATAAAAACTCCTAATATTTTTTCTTAATTTAATTATAGCATATTTTTTTGCTCCCACAACAAAATTTGGATATTTATTATAATTTTACATATGACACCTTGATATGTACCTTGTTATTATGTTAGAATTAATGTGCACAGTGTGCAAAAACAATATAAACGAGAGGCGAAATTATGAATTTTACTTACTACATGCCCACAAAATTGATCTTTGGCAGAGGTTCACTAAAAACTCTGCACAAGCTGAATCTTCCCGGAAAAAAGGCATTTATCGTTATGTCTAACGGTCAATCAGCTATGAAAAACGGCTCCTATGAAACGCTTGTTGCCGAGCTTGAAAAGGCAAATATCGAGTATGTTCTTTACAACAAAATCACACCCAACCCTAACCTAGACGGAGTAATGGAAGGCGCAAAACTTCTAAAGGAGAATTCATGTGACTTTGTAATAGGCTTTGGTGGCGGAAGCCCTATTGATGCTTCTAAGTCCATTGCAGTTATGGCAACAAACCCCGGAAACTATTGGGATTATATCTTTGGCGGAAGCGGAAAAGGTCAAGCACTGGTTGCCGATCCTCTTCCCGTCGTTGCGATCACGACAACCGCCGGAACGGGAACGGAGGCAGACCCTTGGACTGTTGTAACCAAGGAGGATACTGCAGAGAAAATCGGTTATGGAAACGATAAAACATTCCCTGTCCTTTCCATTATCGACTCTGAGCTTATGAGAACCGTTCCTAAAATGCTAACAGCATATCAGGGATTTGATGCACTTTTTCATAGCACTGAGGGTTACATCGCAAATTGCAGCGACTTTATGAGTGACACATACGCACTGAAGGCTATCGAACTCATAGGCAAATCCCTCGAAAAAGCAGTTGCAAACGGCGACGACATGGATGCAAGGGACGACGTTGCTCTTGCAAACACACTTTCCGGCCTAGTTGAATCAACTTCCAGCTGTACATCAGAACATGCCCTTGAACATGCAATGAGTGCGCATTTCCCGGAACTTGCACACGGTGCCGGGCTAATAATGATAAGCCTTGAATACTACAAGTGTTTTGTAGAGCTTGGCGTATGTGACGAAAGGTTTGTAGACATGGCAAAAGCCCTTGGCAAAAAGGATGCTACAAAGCCAATGGACTTTGTAGACGCACTCGCGGATCTCCAAAAAGCATGTGGCGTAGACGAGCTGAAAATGTCCGATTATGGAATTAAACCTGAAATGTTTTCAAATCTGGTCAAAAACGCAAGAGAAACTATGGGCGGCCTATTTAAGCTTGATAGGTACAAACTTACAGACGAAATGTGCACAAAAATTTATGCAAATTCTTATAAATAAGTAAACCCGGCAATGCAAAAACAGGTCTTATTCTCTTGAATAAAGAGAGTAGGACCTGTTCTAATTTACAAGGATTTAAACAATTTAAACCGAAGTTCGCTGTCGCCGCATATTAACATTTAGCACCACACCTATCGCCATCATAACCGTCAACATATTAGAACCGCCGTAGCTAAACAAAGGAAGTGGTATCCCCGAAATCGGCATAACACCTATGTTCATTCCGACATTTTGGAACACGTGGAATATGAAAATGCACGCAACACCAATAATCATTAATGAGCCAAAGTCATCCTTCGCCCGTGTAGCCAAAATTATCATCCTAATTATAAGCAACAGATAAAGGGTAAGTAGCAACAGCGCTCCCCAAAAACCTCCTGCTTCGGTGTTTGCAGAAAAAATCATGTCCGTGTGCTCCTCTGGGAGGTAGTTATTTTGCTGGGTAAGTAAATCTTCGCTAAAATATCCCTTACCTTCAACTCCACCCGAACCTGCAACAACCTTTGCTCTTTCCGCCTGCATTCCTGTTCCCGTCGGATCTCGAGTCGGATCAAAGAAGTCGAGAACTCGGTCTCTTTGCCAATCAGACAAAAGCCATAACCATGCAATAGGAATTAAAGCAGCAAAAGCCGCCGCCATGCTAAGCAGGATTTTCCAGTCTGTGCGTGCCATAAAGAGCATCCCCGCAAACATGAACATGTAAACGAATGAAGTTCCATAGTCGTTTTGCCAGATTATTATGACAACCGGCAACAAAAACCGCCATAAAATAGGCAGTATTTGCCTAAACTGTTTGATTCCCCCGGTGCCTTCTGTGTAGTCTGACATATACTTTGCTAGCACAACTAAAATACTGACCTTACAAAACTCTGATGGTTGAAATCCCCTTCCCGCTATATAAAACCAGCCCGAAACGCCCTTTGTCTCGTCTCCAAAAACCGTAACCGCTACAAGAAGTGCTATAGACCCCCAGAAAATCCAGTCGATATAATCTCGCAAATTGTTGTAGTCAAGCAACAGTATTACTGCAACCGCAAGCACACCGATACCAAAAAACATCAGTTGCAAAAGTGCATAACTGTAATCAAGCGTACCTAAGAACTCGACAAAAGTCATTCCTTCACGCGGCGGTATACTTGAGGTTGTACTTGTTAGTGCAATAAGTCCGTATATCAATATTGCAACTACTATTAAGATAAGCCACCAATCTAATTGGCGGAGCATTTTTTTATTAATAATATTTTTCAATGTTTATTTCTTCCAAGCACCTTTACTTGCCTTATCGGAAAGGATGCCGTCAAATAAGACGTTTTTCCCTCATCGATATTCTGCTTTGTGTTAATGTTTATGTCCACTTCACTTTCGTCGACTTCCACATACTTTCCCAGCGTGTCAATCATATCCTGCTTTAACATCCCCAGCATATCGTTATTTGACTCGGTGTTTGCCCTGTCATTTAACAGTACAAACTTCAACCTCGCCTTTGCGACACTGCTGCTGTTTTTTAAGCTTCTCATACTAATTTCCTCCAAGCAATCGCTTTAGCCTTGAACCAAAGCCCTCATTAAACTGAGAAAACGGTATGTTCTTTCCAAGTATTCTGTCCACTACTTTAAGATATGCATCTCCCGCCCTTGACTTTGCATCTGTCACAACCGGTTCTCCCAGATTGCTCGATCTGAATATCCGCATATCTTCGGGAATTACTCCAAGAAGATCGACGCTTAATATGTCTAAAGTGTCATTTATTCCAAGCATATCTCCCCTGCCAATCAGCTCGGGGTTGATTCTGTTTATAATTAGCCTGATATCCGATATTCCCTTTTCGCCGAGAATGCCGATTACTCTGTCTGCATCTCTTACCGATGAAATTTCTGGGATTGTCACAACGATCGCACTTTTTGCACCCGCAACGGCATTTGCAAATCCCGTTTCAATTCCCGCAGGACAGTCAATGACGATGTAGTCAAAGTCCTTTTGCATCTCTTCGATAAGCACTTTCATATGCTGCGGTGTGAGCTTAGATTTAGCCCCCGTTTGAGCAGCAGGCAGTAAGAACAATCCTTCGTATCTGCTATCTTTTATGAGTGCCTGTCTAAGCCTACAAGTTCCGTCCACAACATCTAATAAATCGTACACAATCCTGTTTTCAAGACCGAGCACTACATCAAGGTTTCTGAGTCCGATATCTGTGTCAATAAGGACGGTAGATTTACCTCTTAACGCTAGCCCTACTCCGAGATTAGCTGAAGTTGTCGTTTTCCCTACGCCGCCCTTGCCGGACGTAACTACAATAACATTGTTCATAACTTTTCCTCCGGTTCATGCATCTAACTCACTTATTACTATTTTTTCGTCTATTATTCTTGCAACTCGAGTGCCGTCTCTGCTTCTCATCCTCGAGATTACTCCGATCTTATTTGCAATGCGAATCTGCCCCGGGTTAAACTTTCCCGCCACAATGCACACATCAGTTCTGCCTTTAAATCCCGCATGTGCCAACCCGATAATTCTGCCAAAAACAGCGATATTTCCTGCCGCTATGACTTCCGCTCCTGCGCCGATGTCTCCTAAAACAACTACATCTCCTTCGGATTGAATTCGCTGTCCGGCGACAAGCGACTTGTGCACAAAAAGGCTTTTTAGCTCCTCGTCTATCTTAGAGACTAGGTTTATATCCGAGGATAGCGCACTCAAAATCTGCCTAGGTTCAGGTCTTTTTGTCTCTGACTGCACCACATGCTCATCGACAAAAATAACCTCCATAAGTGAATATTTATCGGCAAACATCTTTTTCAATTCTCTTTTTTGCAGCGCGCTTAGTACCTTTCCGTACATAACTACAGGCAGTGTTGCACCTATATAAAATCGGGCATTCGCATCAAATTTTTTTGCTATTGCAAATTTTAATGCGGCATACTCAGCCCTCTCCTCCATCCAAACCTCAAGAGCTTCGTGGGTTGCTTTAACTGTTACCAAATTTCCTCCTAAAAGTACCTATCCGAGAAGCGATCCCGAAGCGGGTATGCTTGTCTCGGTCGTCTGTATTTGTTCATCGTACCAATACTGCAATATGTCCTTTGCCACATACGCAACATTTGTTCCGCTCATTCCGTTTGGCATAAATACTACAACTGCAATTTCGGGGTCTTCGTCGGGATTTTCGCTATCGTATGGAGCAGCGCCGATAAACCAACCGTTATCCTCAAAGTCTATTTCAGAAACCGGAGCTGAACCCGTTTTACCCATGACCTCTTCTTTGTATTCAAAGTCCTCAAAGACCTGTTTTGCCGTACCACCGTCTTCACCTTCGTCCGCGAAGATAACCTGATTCATACCCTCTTTAACCGCTCTTGAAACATCATCCGGGATTTCTATGTCCTGCTGAACTTCCTTCGTCGTTTGCTCAACTATTCTCCCGTCTGCATCGACAATCTTGTCTACAATCTGTGGTTTTAGCACTTCTCCGCCGTTTAAAACCGCACAAGCATATCTTGCTACAGCTATAGGCGTAAGCTGGGTAATTTCAGTTCC
>CAYJIQ010000086.1:0-7811 GCA_964370275.1 uncultured Christensenellaceae bacterium | reverse complement strand
GCCGACGCTTATTTCGGGAGATTTCGGGTATAAGATTGAGGGGGACGGAAGTTATTATGCCTATCCTTGCGGAGATTTGAGCTGCGAACCGAGTGCCCACATGACTGCCGACGGTTCGTTTTTTGACAATACCGAACGCGGCAAGGAATATGACGAAGATTTGCTGGACGCATTGAAGGATTTTAAAGATGACTTTCAAGTTGCTACCGACGAAGATGCGAGACATTGGGAAGAGAAGAGTAAGGACTTATACGAAAATACAGATTATGGGTTAATAGGAATGCTTGGTGGGGGAGGTCTTGGTGATGTTTCAAACATCCCGGGGCCTGCGGTGAGAGTTCCTCAGGGAATAAGGACTGTTGAAGATTGGATTATGGCACATGTGCTGTATCCCGAATACATTAAGGATGTGTTTGGAATGCAAACGGAAGTTATGCTAAAAAATCTTGAAATATATAAACAGGCGGTAGGTGACAGGATTGATGTGGTTTGGGTTTCGGGAACGGATTTTGGAACTCAAATAGATACGTTTGTTTCGCCTCCGACGTTTAGAGAGATTTATAAACCTTATTACAGCAAAATTAACGGATGGGTGCATCAAAATACTGAGTGGAAGACTTTCTTTCATACCTGCGGTTCAATAGCGACAATTCTTGATGATATTCACGAAATGGGTGTCGATTGCTTAAACCCTGTTCAGTGTTCGGCTACAGGGATGGAGGCAGAGTTTTTGAAGGAAAACTACGGCGACAAATTTGTGTTCTGGGGAGGCGTTGTAGATACGCAGAATACACTGCCGTTTGGAACACCCGAAGAAGTGAAAAAGGAAGTCACACAAAGGTTGGAAATATTTGCACAGGGTGGAGGTTATGTGTGCGCATCTATTCACAATATTGTGGCGAATGTGCCACCTGAAAATATAATTTCTATGTTCGACGCGATAAAAACTTTCAATAAATAAATGATAGACAGCCGTCCGAATGCGGGTCGGCTGTTTTTGTGTAAAAGAAACCCCCGATATTATCGGGGAATGTATGTCAGTATTCGAGTCGTTTTCCGTTGGCAAGTAGGTGCTTTTCCGCTTCGGCGTTCCACAACCCGCCGTGCTTTTCGCACATTTTAGCCAGTGTTGCAAAAAATTCGCTATCCTTCCCGAGTTCTTCAAAATCCGATATTGCCGTCATAGGCATGGAGATTTCGTTATACACGAGCTTTTTTCCGCCGGGTATCGAGGGAAGGTTCATAATCGTGTCAATAGCAGAATCTAGTCCACCGATGTGAGTCACCAAGATGGATGGATTAATGATTCCTCGGGTTGCAAGGTCAAGAGCCTCTTTCATATCATTTGTGTTTCCACCGGTTGTGCCCATAATATGTGTAAAATTGTAATGAACATTATAAAAATTGATAGTTGCCGTGAAATCCTCGTCTTGAGGGCCCGCAAAAAAATTCATGCAGCCATCTACGCCTAGGATACCGTCCGCTTGTTCAATAACATTTTTTACGGGTGCATACACGAAAACATCGTCGAAGCCGTCACCACCCGTATATTCACGCAAAGAAGCCACCGAGTCGGGCAAGTCTTTGGTGTTTACGTAATGGAGTTCTACGCCGTTACTTCTTGCATCTTCGGGCGTTATCAGTTGCGCCGCTCTTTGCAATCTAGTATCGTCAATGTCAGTAACCACAAGAAGCCTAGGGCTGTGTTCCCTGTGAATAATATAATCCAAAAATGCCATACCCATGGGACCAACAGATGCGAGTGCCGCCATTGTGCCATCTTTTTTGGGCTCCATGATGTGTGTGTATTCTCCGGGGATAGTATGATATGTGGCGTGCGTTGCGCCAATTACGCATGATAAAGGTTCCGCAAGCGCGCCGTAGTAACAAGCATCCGCACCGTAGGGGATTGCATATCCGCCGTCAATTACATTTGCAGGAATAATGCTGTGCGTTGAATTACCTCCGAAATTTTCAAAGCTGTATCCGGGTGCATCTAAAGTTTCTGTCATAGCGGCTTGAACTATTAGCCTGTCTCCTGTATTAAAGTCATTAATCCGCTTTTTGCCGACTTCCACCACTTCCGCACAAAATTCGTGCCCCACAATTATGGGTTTCTCTGCGATGTTGTTTGGAACACGCTTGTGGTCTGAAGCACGAAGCGCTTCCTTGTGTGTGGACATGCATACGCTGTCCACTATCATTTTTACAAGCAATTCATCCTCTGCGATTTCGGGAAGCTCAAAAGCTTCAATTCTTAGGTCGCCTTTTCCGTACAGTCTTACAGCGGTAGTCTTCATGATTCCTCCGATATATTGTGATATAAAAATTATAACACAAAGCAGAGGAAAGTCAACAATAAATTCACTTATTTAACAAACTGTTAATTCAAGAACTATAATACGCCGAATGCTGAGGATAACACGTTTGCCACCGCGCCGTATGCACCGCTGTATTTTCCCAGAGTCGAGCGTATTATGGGTATGTTTCCTTCGCCGATGGGATACATTTGAGATTTGGCAATTCTTACACATTCGTCAAAGAGAAGATTGCTACCGTCCATAAAATCTCCACCCAGGAAAATTACGTCGGGGGACAAAACCATCTTCATATTAATGAGTGCAGGTCCGATATAACCGGCGCATTTTATTATTGCTTCGCAGGCGGCTTCGTCGCCCTCATCGCTCAATGTCAAAAGTTGATCGATGTCTATGTCGTTTCCCGTGATTTCTTTGTAGTAACTCTGTGCGGCTTTTCCGTCTGCCATCGCTTCAAGACACCCGATTCTGCCACAGTTGCATTTTGTTCCGACGGGATCTGCTGTGATGTGACCCACTTCTAATCCAGCATCGTTGTAGCCGTGATATATCTTCCCATCCAGCACAAGGCCGCCACCTATGCCGATTCTAAAAATATTCACCGCCAATATGCGTTTATATTTTTGTTTTCTGTTAAGCCAGTTTTCTGCGAGTGCAAAGGAGGATGTCTCTTTTTCCATAAAAGTAGCAATATTTAAATGTTTTTCTAAAATCGTTTTTATTTCGATGTTTTGCCACCCGGGAAAGTTGGGGGGGTTTATCATCACTCCTTTTTTGTGGTCAAGCGGTCCCGCGGTGCAAACGCCCACGCCCAACACACGCTCGCGCACTATACCGCTTACATCCAAAATGTTAATTAGCGTTTTTGCAATTTTTTCTATCTGGCTATTACCGCCTTGACTTACATCGATTATTATGGTTTCTCTGAATTTCATGTTTGCGTTAAAATCACAGAGCATGCAAATTGCTTCGTATGGTTTAATCTCCACGCCCAATACATAACATGCGTCGCCGTTAAGTTCAAGTTCCTTGGGGCGTCGTCCGCCCTGAGAATCGCCGGTTCCGGTTTCGATTATGTAGCCTTGTGCAATAGCGTTGTTGACCAGGTTGGTAATTGTAGCAGTGGTAAGTCCAATGATCTTTGCTAGGTCAACTCTTGAAACAGTTTTGTTTGCTCTAATTGCGTCGTAAACCATCGCTGTGTTAAGCTCTCTCATTCTTTTACTGTTTAAATTTTTATAATTTCTCTTTATCAATTCACTCACAGGTAATATCCGCCTCTCTTATGTTTGCTTGTTTTCATTATATAAAAAACAAAGCTTTTTTTCAAGTAAAATATAAATGCATAATATAAATCATTATAAAAAATTTGAAGTTTACGGATATGTGGGGCGATTAGGTTCATCTATGAACAGATTGTCTAGAAATATTGTCGAAAAATTTACAAACCTGTACGCGAAAAACAAGAAACAAAATTATTCTTAAATTTTTAAAGGAATTAAATAAAATAGGTCGAATTATTATATAATAAATAAATTAGTTTAACTATTTAATTAAAAGTAATTGAGGAGGTAACTATGAAACGAATCGCTATTGCGGGAAACATCATATGCGATATTATTAAAACTATTGACGGATACCCCGGGGAAGGTATGCTTGAAAATATTTCAAGCATAACAAGGGCTGTTGGTGGGTGTGTATCAAATACCGCAATAAGTCTTGCAAAAATGAAAGGCAATGTTGAAGTAAGTGCATACGGAAGGATAGGAAAGGATGAGTACGGGAATTTTGTGCGAGAAAAATATGCAGAAAACAGCGTGGACAGTTCAAACATAAAAATAGATACTGCCGCTACATCATTTACCGACGTTTTCACGGTAAAGAGCACGGGAAACAGAACATTTTATCAATTTCGCGGCGCGAATGATAACTTTTGCATAGATGATGTTGATTTTGCAGATTTAGACTGCGATATTTTTCATATTGGATACATTTTGCTGCTTGCAAGCATGGACGAAGTAGACAGTGATGGCGTAACAAATATGGCAAAGTTGCTGAAAAAAGTCCAAGAAAGAGGAATAAAGACATCTGTGGATGTCGTGAGCGAAAACAGTGATAGATTTGAAAGAATTGTACCGCCCGCACTGAAATACTGCAACTATGCAATTTTAAACGAAATTGAAAGTGGCAGAGCGGTGGGTTTAAATCCGAGAAATTCGGACGGGAGTATTAGTGAAGAAAAAATAAAAGAGATTTTACGCAGATTCATGAAACTTGGTGTAAAGGACAGGGCAGTAATCCACGCTATCGAAGGGGGATACGCCATGGATAGCGAAGGAAAATACACTCATGTACCTGCATATACATTACCTAAAGGTTACATTAAAGGAAGCGTGGGTGCGGGGGATGCGTTTTGTGCGGGAGCATTATATGCGCTTGTAAATGAGTATGATGACGAAAAAATGCTTCGATATGCAAACGCTTCGGCGTGTTGCAATTTGTCGCATATAAATTCGATCGACGGGATGCGACCTGAGCGTGAGATATGGGAACTTGATGCAATTTTAAGGGGAGAATGACATGGGCAGAATCTGTGAATTGATAAGAGGCGATGATATAATTTGTATACAGGACAACGGCGGAATGGTGACGGGCGAATTTGCTATTGCAGGTAAGCGAATAAATCCGTTCTATACTCACCCGTGGGAGGAATACGAAAGAGAGGATTTGCTGGGGTTTTTACAGGGAGATTTTGTGTGTTTGCCCTTTGGGATTACACCATGTGAACCGATTGAAGGATATTCATATAACACAGCGGGAAAAACAGAGTATGCACACGGCTATAGTTCCAACGGAAAGTGGAAAGTTGAAGAATATAGCGAAGAAGAAGCGACTATAAGCATAGGATATTGCGATGATGTTGTAAAAAAGATAGACAGAAGTGTTTCGTTTTTAACCGATAAAAAGGGGATAAATTTTAAATGCACGGTGTATATGAACGAGGATGCGAAACTGCCGTTTGGGATACACCCGGTGTTTAGGTTGCCAAAAAAACCGGGCGATGCAAGTTTAATCTTGCCGGGCTCAAAGGGTGTGCGCACATATCCCGTTTTTGTGGATGACAACTCACACTTTATTCCGAATTCAAGTTTGAAGTGTGCGAAAAATATTCCGTTAATAGATGGAGGGTTTGCTGATGCAACGTCGTTGCCGCTCGAATTTGAAACGGAAGAAATACTATACGTAAGTCAGCTCGAAGAGGGGAAAATAAGCATGGAAAACTATGCTGAAAATTACAGAGTAACACTTGAGTTTGATTTATCCACACCAAATGTTATGCTTTGGATAAGCAATAAAGGCAGACAGTTTGAACCGTGGAGCGGACGTAATGTGTGTCTGGGGGTAGAGCCTGTGGCGGCGGCATTTGATTTTGGAAGTGAGGCAAGCGCAGGGGACAATCCGCTAAATTTGGATGGAATTAAAACATATGTCCAAATGAACAAAGATAAACCGTTTGTATATAATTATTCGATATATGTTGAAGAGTTGTAGAGAACAATGTGATGAATTTTGACATTTTTATGTGTAATGAAATAAAAAATAATTTGAGTATTAGAAGGAGAAAAAAATGACAAGTGTTAAAATAGGGTTAATCGGTGTGGGAAGAATCGGACGTTTGCATGGTGATAACATTGCGTATTTTGTAAAAAATGCCGTGATAGAGGCGGTTGCGGATCCTTTTTTAAATGAAGAGGGTATTAAATGGGCAAATGGTCTTGGGTGCAATAAATGCCACAAGGATGCCGAAGAAATTTTTGCGGACAAAGATGTGGATGCGGTGTTTATATGTTCGTCGACGGACACACATGCGGACTACATTATAAAAGCGGCAAATGCCGGAAAACACGTTTTCTGCGAGAAACCCATAGACCTTGACCTTGAAAAGATAAAGACGGCTATTGAAGCGTGTAAAACTGCAGGTGTTAAATTGCAAGTTGGATTTGTGCGCAGGTTTGACAAAAACCATAAGAGTGTTAGAGAAACAGCGAGTTCAGGCAAATTGGGTAAGATTAACATTGTAAAGGTGACTTCAAGAGACCCCGAAGAGCCTCCGATGGAATACGTAAAAGTTTCGGGCGGTATATTTACGGACATGATGATTCATGATTTTGACATGGCGCGGTTTTTATCCGGCAGTGAAGTGGTGGAAGTATCGACATTCGGTGCGGTGAGGATAGATGAGAGGTTTGCGGATTACGGCGATGTTGACACGGCAATCGTGATGCTAAAATTCGAAAACGGAGCAATAGGTGTTATTGAAAACAGCAGAGCGGCACGCTACGGTTATGACCAACGTGTTGAAGTGCATTGCGACAATGGTTGTGTTCAGGACGAAAATGTTTTAAATAACACTGTCAAAATAAGCACCGGAGATAAGGTTGAAATTGCCAAACCGACGTGGTTTTTCCTCGAAAGATACAACGATGCGTTTGTCGCAGAAACAAACGAATTTATTGATGCTGTTCTGACAAATGGTGAAGTGCCCGTAGACGGAAAAGACGGACTCATGCCGGTTGCAATTGCTATTGCCGCTAAAAAATCACTTGACGAAGGCAGGGTTGTTAAGATTTCGGAGATTTTGGGATAGTAATTTAACATGTGACGAGTTAATTCGTCACTATCAGGGAGGAACATATGGTAAACAGCAGTGCTGACACATCATTTAACTATTTCGACAACATAAACTTTGCTCCTTTTACGGACAAAGAAGTTGAAATAATCAGAGGTACGCTAAAAAAGTAGCGGAAATTTCGGCTGCCGATGAAAACGATAAAAAACGTGCGTTGTGGTATGAACATAATGCTCTCAGGACAAAAACTCCCGTAATCTTTTGCGATCCCGAGCACGGATGGTACGAGATAATACGTAACGACGAGCTTGAGTGCGAAGGTGAACTTGCGAGGAAAATCGAATGGCTGCTTAAACGTGAGATTTTTTGGGGAGAGAAAATGGGCGACGACAGACCCATTGAAGCAACCTTTTCCGTTCCTTATATCTATTCTGACACGGGTTGGGGATTTGGTGAGGGAGAATCCCATCAAAATAACGCAGACGGTGCATATCACATTGACGTGCTCATGGAAGATTACGAAGAGGGTATCGGTAAACTGAAATATCCCGAAATTGTGATTGACCACGAAAAGAGCAACAAACTTTTGGAAATGACAACAGAGCTTTTCGACGACATTCTTAAAGTGCGGCGTTCCACGAAATGGTGGTGGAGCGTTGCGACGAAAAAAGGTGTTTCGGACACAATTGCATTTCTTAGGGGTATGGAAAACATGATGATGGACATGATTGTCGAGCCTGATGCGATGAAGACGGTCATGAAATTTATTCTTGAAGGCAGCATGCGAAGGCTCGACTACCTCGAACAAAACGGACTGCTCGCTCCTAATAATGATGGAGCATACGTGTGTTCGGGCGGGCTTG
>CAYJIQ010000085.1:7553-7843 GCA_964370275.1 uncultured Christensenellaceae bacterium | reverse complement strand
TGATTACGAGTTGAGTTGCATTACCATATAGCTAAGATAGCACGCAAAGAGCAACCATGCTAGATATGGAACTAAAAGATAGGCGGCAATTTTGTCTATTTTTGCGAACGCAACTATGGTCATCACTACGACCACAATAAGCAAACACAGCCACACAAAAGCAAAAGAATATGCCTGCGCATTAAAAAATATCAAACTCCAGCTAAAGTTCATTGCAATCTGGATAAGATAAAGATAGAGCGCAGGTTTTTTATTTTGGCTGTCAGACAAAATTATCCTTGCTGCACTAA
>CAYJIQ010000085.1:0-7543 GCA_964370275.1 uncultured Christensenellaceae bacterium | reverse complement strand
CCCGAAAGCGCTCCAACTGCCAGCGCAAACAAAATACTTAGAATGTAGACTCGTATAACTCTCTTGTTCATAATTAATCACCTCAAAGAGAGTATATGTAGTTTTTTATTAATTAAGCACAAGTTCGCTTTCACTTATTATATTTGCTGCTCTTCTTTTTATTTTATCTATATCATCGTAGCACTCTGACTTATCTAGAACATCCCTTGCGTGTTTTAGTAGCTCAATGTTTTGAACAAGATCAAGATTTGCACCCTTGCCACTTTGAGCACGCCCTAAAAACTCCCCCGCACCCCTTAGTTCAAGATCTTTTTCTGCTATATAAAATCCGTCTGTAGATCTCCTTAAAATGCCTAATCTCTCGTTATTTATGTTTGGAGTTACGAGAAAGCAGTAACTCTCCTTGTCTCCCCTGCCAACTCTTCCTCGAAGCTGATGCAGCTGTGCTAGTCCAAACCTCTGTGCACTTTCAATAACCATTATACACGCATTAGGAACATCCACTCCGACTTCGATTACAGTTGTACTGACAATAAGCGGAATTTTCCCCGCTTTAAAACCACTCATTATGGCATGTTTTTCCTTTGAACTCATCCTGCCGTGAAGCACGCAAGCTCCGTTAATTATAGGTGAAATTTCCTCGTACACCTCTTCAACACTTCTCGCATCAAACTCGGGGTTTTCGTCTATCAGCGGGCAAACCACATAAACCTGTTCACCCAAACGTATCCGATCTGCAATGAAGTTATACATATCCCCTCGCTTATTCTCGCCGACAATTCTCGTCTTTATCGGCTTTCTTCCGGCAGGAGGTTTGCTTATTACAGATACGCTTGTCTTGTCATATAGTATGAGAGACAGAGTTCTTGGAATAGGCGTTGCGCTCATGATAAGAGTGTGTACCCCTCTGTTGCCCTGCATCAGCGCCGCTCTTTGTGCAACTCCGAATCTGTGCTGTTCGTCCGTAATCACAAGAGCTAAGTCGTTAAAATCTATGTCTGAAAACAACAGCGCATGTGTTCCGACAATTACACGGACTTTTCCCGCATCCACAAGTTCCTTTATCTCCCGTCTCCTGCTCACCTTAGTAGAGCCTGTAAGCAGCGCGCAACTTTCGCCAAAAATGCTCTGTACGAACGCGTAGTGCTGCTCTGCCAAGATCTCCGTCGGCGCCATCATCAACGATAAGCACCCTGCTCTGCTCGCAAGATAAAGCGCATAAACACAGGGCAATGTCTTTCCGGAACCGACATCACCTTGCAGAAGCCTATTCATGGGTTTTGTAGATGCCACGTCACTTTCAATCTCATGCATAACCGACTCTTGAGAATTAGTTGGTACAAATGGCAGTTTTTTTAGATACTCGTTGTAAAGCGACGCATCTGCGTGTATGGGCGTTGCGCCCTTGGGACGCGACATGATTTCGAGCATGCATATAAATTCCATTATCTTGCGATAAACAATACTCTTTTGCCCTTCAACCGTGTCTCTGATTTTCTTTGGCTTGTGCACCATTAAAAAAGCGTTATTTAACGAAGCTATCCCGCACTCCTGCAAAAACTTCTCTGAATACTCCTCTTCAAATTTAACAAGTAGCGCCTGTTCAACAATTTTCTTGTGCGTTGCAACACCAATTCCCGGAAGCTTCAAGTATAACGGAACGATTTCCCTGACATTTACCGGATACACATGCGGATTTGTCATCTGCATCCTGCCGTTAAACTCAGATACCCTACCTGTAAGGGTGAACTCCATTCCCGCCTGAAATTTCTTTTCAAGATACGGCTGGTTGAAATATGTTATGTCAATCGTCGCGGTTTCGTCCCCAAATGCAAAGGAAAACATGGACATTTTCCCTCGCCTCAACTGCGACTTGCTCTTTAAGACTGTTCCTCTAATAACCGCAATTTCTCCCGAATTGAGGTTTACTATTCGACTTTGTCCGCTAAGATCTCTATATTGAATGGGCAAAAAGCCGAGCAAGTCTTGCACAGTCTTTATACCCGCCTGTGCAAGATGCTCGGCAATTTTATCGCCGACACCTTTTAGTTTTAAAACGCTGTCATTTTGTAAAATCATTTAACCTTATCTTCGGGAAGCATAACTTCCTTTAAAGTCGCACCGAGAGCCGCCATATTTTGAAGTTCAGAAGGAATGATTATCTTCGTCGCTTGACCATTTGCAACTTTTTCCATGCTCTCCAGACTTTTTATGGCAATTAGCTTAGAATCAAGCCCTACGTTTTTAATAACTTCAAGACCTCTTGCGTAAGCTTCATTTATCTTCCAGATAGCTTCACTTTCACCTTCTGCCTCTCTGATCGTCGCCTCTTTTTGCGCTTCAGCCTGTAAAATTGCGGCTTCTTTTTGAGCTTGTGCATTTAAAATCAGCGCTTCCTTATTTCCCTCTGCGACGAGAATCGCCGAATGCTTTTCGCCTTCTGCTCGAAGAATGCTCTCGCGTCTCTCACGCTCCGCCTTCATCTGGCGTTCCATTGCATTTTGAATTTCCACCGGAGGTTTAATGTTTTTAAGCTCCACACGGTTGACCTTTATTCCCCAAGCGTCCGTAGCTTCGTCCAATATCTTTCGCATCTTTCCGTTTATTACGTCGCGCGATGTCAACGTCTGGTCAAGTTCGAGATCACCTATTATGTTTCTTAGCGTAGTGGTCGAAAGGTTTGCTATGCCAAGTTTTGGGTTTGAAATTCCATATGTATATAGCTTTGGATCTGTAATCTGGTAAAAGACAACGGTGTCTATCATTATCGTAACATTGTCCTTAGTAATCACAGGCTGCGGTTCAAAGTCTAAAAAATCCTCTTTTAGTGAAACTATAGAGGCGACTTTATCAACAAGAGGTATCTTCACATGAAGCCCCACACTCCATGTCTTGCGGTATGCTCCGAGCCGCTCTATTACAAACGCTTTTGCCTGCGGGACGACACGAATATTTGCAAGCAAAAGAAGCAGAACCAATATACCGACTGCAACGACAACCACCAAACCGATAATGCTATCTGTCATTTTCTTCACCCTCCTTAATTTTGCGTACAACAAGTTTGACGCCCTGTACTTCTTCAATGCGCACTTTACAATCTTTTGAGATGTTCTTTCCGTCTGAAGAAACAGCGCTCCACTGTTGCCCCATTACGTGCACAAGACCGTTTCCCTGAGTACAGTCAATCTCTTCGTCGACAATTCCGTTCATCCCTATTACTCTATCGAAATGGCTTAAATATTAAAATATAAGCCAAAGTTGCACCGCTCACTCCACATGCGAGTGCTGATTGCCAGACTATGTCTGCACCAAAAACAGCTGCAACTACAGCGACAAGACACCCCGCCGCAAACCAAATTGTGACTAAATTTTGAGTGGACACCTCTATAATAACAAATAATGCCATCAAAATAAGCCAGAAAACCCAAGCTTCAAGACCTAGAATCATATGACACCTCCTAATAATTAGTTTGTGCACTATAGCTATTTTAAAACATTTAGGAAAATTTTTCAAGTTTTTCAAGAACGCAACTCACCGAAAGCTCCTGTAGGTTAAGGTAGTTTTCTCTCTGAGAAATATCCTCAAGCCTATGTGCATCAGAGGAACTTAGCGTCCTGAAGTGCGAAACGTCGATCCCCATAGGAAAAGTGTTCTTAAACAGCTCTACCGTAGAAAACCCAAGTTCATCCGGAATAAACCCAAGGCTTGCGATTATTGAATCCGAAGGTCTGTTTATATGTGCGGGAACTGCAACTCCGCCGGCTACTCTTATCATTTTAACCAGATTGTCTATGGAGTAGGCACATGCGTTTATCAGTAACTTCTCGGGCACCTCTATGACATTTTCATCTTCGTCCAGAACATGCTGGTCGCCAAAGATATCCACACGGTTTTTTATATCGGGAAGAGAGTCGTAAATATTGTCTCCAAATGCCACCGCAGCATCCACATCCTGAAAATATCCGAGCAGATGAACTTCCTCTTGCGTTGTAATCTCTATCGCAGGGACGAGCAAAATATCGTAAAAATCCGCCGCTATTTTTGCGGTCGGCAAATTTTTACATGTGTTATGGTCGGCAACGGCAATTATATCAAGCTCATTGAGCTTTGCCATACCGACTACGCTCGTAGGTGTATTTTCATTTTCAGCGCAAGGCGAAACGCACGAATGTATATGCATATCGTAGTAGTATTTCATACCACTCCAAGCGCTCCCATCTTTAGACATATCTCGTATGCAGAAAGGTTGGAGCTAAATACTGCAATGTCCTCTTCCTCTGCTTTTTTAATCGTCTCTTCCGGTGCAGTTATACCCTGTGGCAATATAACGCAGGCAAAATCGTGAAGACATGCAACTGCAAGCACGTTTAAGTGATTTTGCACCGTAACCCACGCCATGCCTTCCTCGCCTTTTGCCATTACCCAACTTAAAAGGTCGCAAACAAATCCCTTTAAAACTTCCTTGTCTTCGGTAGTTTTGCTGAGCTGTTTTAATTGAAGTTTTTCTTTTAATTCGCTGACTTTCATCTTTATTACCTCTAAATTTTATTTAACAATTCTTCCATCTGACCCGCGAGGCTTCTTACCCTGTCCTTTAGTACAACGATGCAGTCAAGCTCGCTTGCCGTTCCCCTCACTATGTCCTCAGCGAGAGTTCTGCATGTAGGACATCCACAATATCCGCAGTCGAGCCCCGGTAATCTGGCCGCAATTTTTTCTGCACGCTCCATCTTTCGCATCGCCTCAATAAAGTCGTCGTCGAGTGTCATCACTTCCTTGTATTCAACCTGCTTTGTAACATCAGCTATTCCTCTATCGATAAAGCTGTCTATCTCTTCGTCCTGAAGTGATTGTTTTTGCAAAATTTCGCATATTGATGTTATTCGTGAGTTCGCAACATAACTGTTTTCAAACACCAACGAACCTCCGACACACCCTCCGACGCAGGCAAGTCCCTCAAAAAACTCGAGGTCGGTAAGCTTGTTGTTCTCTATCTCCTCAAGCGCCTTTATCACGTTGTGGACGCCATCCACCGCCAGCCTTTTTAACGCAGGCTGAGACTGTGTATACATCGCCGCATTGACAGCGCGCGCTTCTCCTCCGCTGTTTGCCCAACCAAGACCGTATGATGAAATTTCATCTTGTGAAGCATGCTGTTCAATGTTCTTTACCTGATTTTGCAAAAGTCCGTATATATCAAGTATGGAAAAAACACCATCAACATTGCTCTTTTCCCTTGAAATCGGCGCGCAAACGCTCGTCATTTTCGCAGGACATGGCGTGATAAAAAACGCACCTATGCTGCTCACATCACAACCAATTTTCTTTGCATATTCCTCTTTTGCAAGCGCCGCAGCCACTTCCATAGGAGATTCTACAGGAACTATATTGTCTATTAGCTCAGGAAATCTAACCGCTATAAGCCTAACTATTGCAGGACATGCCGAAGAGATGAGCGGTCTTTTGTCTACGGTTTTTATCACTTGCCTGCTCACTGCAAAGCTTACGACCTCCGCTGCTTTTGCGACATCGTATACGTAGTCAAACCCCAAATTCAGGAGCGCTTGTCTTAAAACTCCCGGATTTGTCAAGTTCTTTATCTGTCCATATAGTACGGGAGGCGGCAAAACAATTTTATGCTCAAATTTGTTCATAAGCGCAAGCGAATCAGTATGAGCTATCTTTGCATGATAAGAACATGCCCTTATGCACTCACCGCAGTCAATACATCTTTCGTCCATAATCTTCGCCTTGCCGTTTGTAACGCGAATAGCATCGGTAGGACATCTCTTTATACAGTTGGTACACCCCTTACATTTTTCTACATTCAAACCTACGGAGTGAAAATACTTGTCCATTTATCATCCTCATTGTTTCGTCACTGAATCAAGAAATGCATTGCAATGTGCGTTCCTTCACTGCTCGACGAAATATCCATTTTATCTGCATTTTTATTAATGTTTGGAAGTCCCATGCCTGCTCCAAAGCCCATTGTCCTTACATGATCTGACGCAGTTGAATATCCCTCAGTCATAGCAAGCGGAATATCCGGAATCCCCGGGCCCACATCGTCACATTTTACGACGATTTCACTCGGGTCAATCTGCAATGTCATAATTCCACCGAGTGAATGAATTACCATATTAAGCTCAGCTTCGTATGAGACTATCGCAATCCTTCTGATTAAAGCTTGAGCAATTCCAAGTTTTTTTAGTTGTTGCTTTATAGAACCCGAAACCTCTCCCGCAGAGGCGAAGTTTCCTGCCTCTACATCATATTCCTTTTTATACATAGCCTAACATCTCCCCGCACTACCCGTAAGACCATGTTTATAAAGCAGTCCGCATGATGTAAACATAGTTTTTTCCGTGGTGCAAAGAGTCACTTCTTTATCCTTCGCCACAGCTATTACGTCTTCGGCAGGCATTTTTCCTCGAACAAACACAATAAGATTTATATCCATCATCTCAGCGGTCCGTATAGAGTGCGGATTGACAAGACCTGTCAAAAGCAGTGCATCGTGTTTGACAAATGCGAGAACATCGCTCATAAGGTCTGCTCCGCATGCGGTTGAAAACTCCTTGTCCCCAATCCCCGAGTCGTATATTACCTCTGCCTCAAGCAACTTTACTATCTCGTTTAGCTTCATTTTTTTACCTCCAAATTATCTTCTCGTAAAATGTTAACTTCCAAGAGAAGATTGCTGCACTTGTTTAATCATCTCCTGTCTTTGAACAGCAAAACCGATATACGCATACTTTAATCCACTTGAAAGTTCTATTCCCGTACTGTTACTCAATGTTCTAAGGGAATTCTCGACTAATTCAAACATACCTACGAGATCCATACCACTATTATCCTCTGCTTTTGTAATTCCGTCAACAGTTTTTTTTGCATTTTCGACAGATGTTGCAATAACTTCCAATTCGCTAACAGTCTGTTCCTCATTCTTTTCTGCCTTATCAAACGCAATAATCAGGTCGTACAGTGAATCTTGAGCTGTTGAGTATGTCTGCACCGCACTTTCAAAGGAAGCTATTTCCTCACTATTTCCCTGCACGACAAATTCAAGCTCAGGGCTTACTATTTCATATACCGCCGTTTCCATCTCTTGAGAAGTTTCCAGATTATCCTTCACCGTTTGTGCCTCATCCTTCGTTGGATATCCTGCAAGAATTACCCTTTTTCCGGCATCTTCAATAATATATCCCGCACCGCCTTTAGCTTTTGCGTCTACAGCAAGTGCATCCGCATTCGCTTGCTCGTCAAAAACTCCCATTTGTATCGCATAGACACTGTCCTTCTCTATGGTAATCGTCTTTGATTCTTCCTGCGTAGACTGCGGTGTTTCAGATGCTTGCGGAAGCAAAGTAACGCTCGGTTCGGCTGTAACCTGCGCTGTAAAAAGTGCAGCTACAGGCGCTACAACATTTTGAGAAAAGAAATCCGAGATGACATGTGCACCTATGAGGTACACACCTACAGCACACAAAACAAGCACTCCCGCTATAATTGCAGGTATGTTTCTGGTCTTCTTTTTTT
>CAYJIQ010000084.1:1868-7882 GCA_964370275.1 uncultured Christensenellaceae bacterium | reverse complement strand
TTCTAAATGTGGTACAATATAAATGTATTACGTTTAGGAGGAATGTTTATGCCTAAAATATTGCTTGTGGAGGACGACCCGGGGATTGCGAACAGCGTTGCGCTCAACCTGCGCTACGTTGGGTATGACGTAACGGTTTTCCCCGACGGACTTCATGCATTTAACCACGTAAAAATCCACAGTGAATACGACCTTGCCCTGCTCTACATCATGCTTCCCGGCATGGATGGATTTGAGCTTTTTGACGTAATGAAGAATCATCGCATCCCCGTTATATACATGACGGCAAAGACTGATTCCGCCTCAGAGGTAAAGGGCCTGCGGGAGGGTGCAGAAGATTACATCGTAAAACCATTTGACATGACAACACTACTCGTGCGCATAGAAAAAGTTCTCGGACGCACGGGAAATCTCCGCAAAGAATATACCTTTTTTGATTTTGTACTAGATACGGAAAATCGCAAGCTGACAAAAGCCGGAGAGAAATTTGAACTTGCTCCGCTGGAGTTTGATGTGCTCGTAATACTCGTTAAAAATAAAAATCGCACGGTTTCTCGTGAGATGATATTAAACGAAATTTGGGGAATAGATTACTTTGGCGACACTCGCACGGTGGACGTTCGGGTTTCAAACATTAGAAAAAAACTCGGCATTGAAATCGCCACCATCTCCAAAGTCGGCTACAGATTGGAGTGTGGGACGTGAAACGAAAGATTTCTTTAATCTGCGCCGCTATTTTGTTTTTTATCGTCACGATAAGCGGCGTAATATTAATTACGGATGCAGCGAACAGTATAATTTCCGCAACCCAAGATCAGGCACTTTCAAAACAACAAAATGTGCAGAATTCATTTTCTCAAATGGTAAACTACTACCTCGGAGACGACGATTCCTCCGCCGTGCAATATTCGCTCGTCAGATATTGCTTCACAAGGTTTGCCGACGATACATGCGTGCTTATGACGGAGAATGAAACGATATATTCGCAGGTAGACATAGACCCGTCACAGTACGTCACAGAATCTAGCGACCCTACCGACACCTATGAACAGATGAGCTTTAGCGGACGTATGGGCGAGCGTGATATGTTCATCGCCGGTGGCAAGGTGGGTGTTGGCGAACGGACATATTACGTGTATGTCGTGGCGGATGTAACGCATGTGCACGAGAACATTTCTATGATGACATTGCGCTTTGCACTCATCGGCGTGGCTTTTATCCTTTTGGGAATTGTGCTCATATTCCTGCTTGTTCACCGCACCACCCGCCCGCTTACATGGCTGAGCACATCTGCAAGGCACATTGCACAGGGCAATTATTCAGACAGAATTTCTTCTTCCGGCAATGACGAAGTAGCCGTATTGGCGCAGGATTTCAACGCAATGGCACATGCGATCGAATCGCAAATAGATGAACTTACAGAGAAAAACGAACGTCAGCGCTTATTTATCGGCGGAGTAACTCACGAATTTAAAACCCCGCTCACCTCTATAATATTAAATACGGACAGCCTGCAAAACACGTACCTTTCAGAGGATGAACGAGAAGCATCGCTCCATTACATAAAATCGCAGTGCTTATGGTTGGAGAAACTCACGCAAAACCTCTTGAAACTCATCACTTTAAATGGAGAGATAGCAAAAAACGAGACGAATATTGCCGATATGTTTGAACAGGTAAAAACGAGTGTTCACGGTATTCTGCAAAATCGCAATACCCCACTTAAGACAATGTGTGAAGCAGAGACGCTCTACATAAACGAAGACCTCATAAAGTCCGCAATAATCAACCTCATAGACAACGCTTCTAAGGCATCATCCGTCGGACAAACCGTTAATTTGTGCGCATATAACAATATAATAGAGGTATCAGACAGTGGGCATGGAATAGCGCAAAGTGAAATTTCACGTATTACAGAACCTTTTTATATGGTTGATAAATCAAGGAGCAAGCGACTCGGCGGAAGCGGTCTCGGTTTGGCTCTTGCGAGCGAAATTATGAGTGCACATGGGGGGCGCATATTAATAAATAGTAACCTAGGACAGGGCACTCGGGTAAAGTTGGTTTTTGAACACTCCGACATGTAGATGGTTATATCATTTCACAAGCATTCAATCGCATTTTATATTTTCAGTAAAAACACAACTTCCTCATTTGTGAGTGTTGCACTAATTTAGTCCGCAAAAAGGCGATTTAGTAACGACATTCTAAATGAGCGAGTAAAAGCTTTGAGGCTTTAACTCGCTCATACAACTATCATAGAAGACAGGAATTTACAGACTTTTTTCACACGCCCGCTCGAAGCCCCGGTAGTTATTTTCAAAAAAACTTAACCATCCCTAAACATTATTTGGTATAAATATTTTCATCGGTATAGCCTTCATCAATTTTTTAGCCTTCGCTAAATTATAATCCTTATCCGTCGATAAAATATCAACAAACGGATCTCTAAATCCCGCTTTAATGCATGTATAAAAAAAGCCGTTGCGTTCATAAAAAGCCAGTCGCTTAACTCTTTGCTCATAGTTCTTTGCATTTTTATCGTCCATAGTTTCAATAAAGAGCGTCACGGATTTATCGGGATATTTTTGAAATAATATTTGTAATATCTCTCGCCCGTATCCTTTTGATTGAATTTTATCGTTAACCGCTAGATAAAACACAAATATCGTGTCTTTTGTGTCTATTGTAAATAAAATCCCCACAAATAAGTCATTATCATAATAGACATTAAAATCATATTTTTTCTTTAGATTAAAAAGGCGTACTAGCCACATGGGTATAACCTCTTCTCTTGGAAAAACTCTTTTCATAAACTGGCAAATTTCTTTGTAATCCGAAAGTTTTCTTGATAAATTTTTTTCTGTTAAGTTCATAAATACTCCTTTAACTAATACCTATAGTGTGACTTGTTTTTCTTATAAAGATAATACGCAACTATTATTGCTAAAAACTCCGCAACGGGGACAGCCAGCCACACTCCGTTTATCCCAAGCATCTGAGGCAAGGTGAACAGAGCGATAACGATAAAAACTAAACTCCTCAAAACAGAAATTGTCGCCGACACCCTTCCGTTTGACAAAGACGTGAACATCGCAGAGAAGAAAATGTTAAAGCCCATAAACAAGTAAGCAGGAAGGAATAACATGAGACCGTTTCTTGCCATTTCAAATGTTGCGCTTTCTCTTGAAATAAAGATGCCGACCGCTTCATTTGAAAACAAGAGTGTAAGTGCAATTACAAGTATGGACGCTCCTAATATAATTTTCATACTCTGAATTATAACTTTGTGCAGTTGCTGATGATTTTCTTCGCCATACTTAAAAGCGATTATCGGCGCTACCCCTAAAGTATAACCCGAGTAAATGGCATTTTGAAACATCTGTATGTATAATATAACGCTAATAGCCGCAACCCCCGAATCACCTACCATGCTCATTAAAATAAAGTTGAACATCAGCGTAGTAATTGAGGTGGCAAGGGAGCCTACAAGCTCAGACGAACCATTAAACATACTTTGTCCGAGTGTTTTTAGATCAAACTTTGGTTTCATAAAGTGCAAAACGCTTCTCTTATTAAAAATAAAGTAAAATAGTCCGATTACACCGGGAAGTGCATTTCCTATACCTGTGGCAAGTCCTGCACCTGCAATGCCCATATTTAGCATATCGGGCGAAATAAATACATAATCAAGAACAATATTAGTTATGCCTCCCGCGAGACTTAATATCAGACCGAGCATCGGGTGCCCTGCCGTTACCATGAAGGACTGAATAAACACCATAAAGAATACCGGCATTAAAAAGCCCGATAAACTAAGCATATAATCTTTTGCAAGAGCGAATAGACTGTCGCTTACATTTAACATGTTTAGAAGTTCATCCGGAAAGATTAAGACAAATGCTGTAAGCACCCCGCCAAGTATCCCTCCGATAATGTAGAACACCGTTAAAAACTCACGTGCTTCTTTTTGTTTTCCCTGCCCTAATAACTTTGCTATAACCGCATTTCCGCCGGTTGCAAACATGAGCCCAACCGCGAGTACTATTCCCAGCAAAGGCATTATCAAGTTTACCGCAGCTAATGCGCCTTCCCCTACAAATGCAGATACAAAAACGCCGTCTATAATTGAATATGTTGACATAAATATCATCATAAAAATGCTCGGCAAAGTATATTTTAACAGTTCTACCATGTTAAATTTTTTTGCTAACGGACTATTCACCTTCGTTCTCCTCGCCTATTTTCTCAAACAATAGCTCTGACAAATACTCAATCATATCACATAGCAAATCTATTTTTTCTTCCCCGAACTTTTCTAAAACGCGGCGCTCCACTTCATCTTCATAACTAGCTGTTGTCTCATAGTCTTTGGGACTATCAGGATTTATTGATAGATAGAATAACCTCTTATCGGTTTTACTTTGCGTTCTTAATAGATAGCCTTTTTTGCATAGTTGGTTAATTTTTTCTGTCACGGATGGTCGGGTAACTTTTAATAAGTCAGCAATCTGAGAAGACGTATATTCGTTGGGGTGAGCCTCGATAATGTTTAGATAAAGTGTATCATGGTAGGATAGCTCGCCCTTTTTATCATATGAATACAGGCGCCTGAGCTCATATAAGGCTGTATCATGTGTTATTTTACTTAATGCTTTTGTTAATTTTCCTCTCATTTCGTTTCTCCTTAGACTCTATATTAAAAACAGCTAGCACGAAATAGCTATTTTAAACTAACTATTTTACACTAGCTATTTTAGCCTAACTAATTGTGTTTGTCAAGAGACGTTTGGAGTTTTTTATATTTTCATTTACTATGTTAGCCGCATGTCACACTAAATTCCCCGCTTCTTACGCATTTAACCCCTGCCTTTTTCATAAATCATCGAACACATACTCCTACCCACACCGTCCCTGCATTATGCCGGCAGTGCATGATGTTATGTGGGCTTCGAACAGCATATTTGCTGTGGACGGCTAACATTATATTTCCCATTTGCCTTGGAGTTATTATTCTGATTCCACATTACCCAGCACAACCGAAGAAAGAAACAATGCTATTAAGTGCGTGCGCATATCATGCCTGTTTTTGCGAGTATTGTTTAAATCGCTGTTAAATCGCTATACTGAATTTGCAAAAGACGCTACATGGTTGTAAAAAAACACCTAACAAACATTATTTTACGTCTCCTCTTGTCAGGTTAATTAAATAATCTTGGTACATTGTTTTAAGCATTTTGAATTTATTGCGAGCAATGGATACGCTTATATTACCCCGCAAAATTACGTGGTTGTTTGTGATGCTTTCTATGTGGGCAAGGTTAACGATAAAACTGCGTTGCACTCTAAAAAACATAGCTTCCGGGAGCTCTTGCGACAACAACGCTAGGGTGGTGTTATAAAAATGTTCTCTGTCTGAAGTGTGAATTATACAAACCCTGTTTTGCACCTCGATGTAGATTATGTCGCTTGTTGAGATTTTTGTCACGCCCTGTTTACTATTTATTAATAAATGAGTATCGGGTGTCGCCAACTGTTTTAGGGCAAGGCATCTGGTCATAGCAACCTCAAAATCATAATATGTAAAGGGCTTTACCAGATAGTGTACTGCTCCGAGCGAAAAAGCTTCCACGGCAAAATCTCCGGTGGAGGTGACGAATACAATATTTGTACTCGTGCCGGTGAGGTATTGCCGCATCACCTCAACACCATTTTCATCCCCCAAAAAGATATCCATAAATACTATATCATAAGCAATGTTCGACACTAAAAAATCAGATCCGGTTTTAAAAGTGTCTATGCAAAACAGCATCTGCGCTTTTCTCGCATACTCCAGTAACCATTTATTAATTTCTTCTCTACATTCCGCTAAATCGTCACAAACGGCAATTCTCATTCACGCCCCTCCAAACTACAACTAACAATAATAATTATACTATGTTTTGCATAAAATTCAACATCATTCATGCAACATGTCGTGAAATGCACTCTTATTGTTGTAGAATGCGCATTTT
>CAYJIQ010000084.1:0-1858 GCA_964370275.1 uncultured Christensenellaceae bacterium | reverse complement strand
TACGAGAATATTTTGGAGAATTCGAACAAGTGTATAAGTAATATACAAAATCCTCGCCCCACACATTTTACCGTTAAAGCTTAAAATCAAGCTCGGTAGTGTCCAAATTATTTAAACACTGCACACACCATTTTTGCAATCTGTTGTAAATACACTAAGAGGTCGCCGGTAATTATATTACGAACGTTGATGTATTTATATTTATAATATACATTTAGTCGCAACAAAAAAATGCTTATTATTTCTGTTGTTTTACGTATATTGTTATAAACGTTCAAGTTATTAAATATTTGTAAATAGCGTATAAAATGGGAAATATATGACAATTATAACAATTGTGTTACGTATTTATTTCGTTTATGTAAAGCACAGTGAAATCTATGTGAAAAGGATTGACATCAAAAAATATTTGTTGTATACTGCATAAAGATTAGGAGAGCAGGTTGTTTCTCTTAATAATAAACTACATGTTGGAGGAAATAACATGAAAAAAATTCTTATTGTAACACTGACACTCATGCTTGCAGTTGTATTTGTGGCCTGCACACCGGCTGAGCCCTCGACTTCTCCCGCAGATGACATTGCAGAAGACACAATGGAAGAGACAGACGGAGATCCCGTGGCTGAAATTCCCGAAGACGACATGACTGAAAATGATGCGACTGAGGAAGATGCGACTGAAGATGACGCAACCGAAGATGGCATGACAGAGGAAGGCACAACTGAAGAAGGTGCAGCTGAAGAAGGTGCGACAGAAGTTTTTGAATTTGCGGGCACAACTTGGCAGGCAATTCAGATGGTCGATGCAGAAGGAAATTCGCTTGATGCAACCGCTATCGAAGCAGCATTAGGTGGGATTCCGGTTATGACACTAAACGATGATGGAACGGCAGTTGCAACCGTAGGAGAGACAGAAGCATCCGGTACATGGACTTTTGACGGTACAACGTTTATCCTCAGCACTGATTCAGGCGACGGTCAAGGCACTTTTGACGGAAGCACACTTACAATCGTAGAAGCTCAAGGCACGACTGTATACGGACTTGTTACAGAATAAGCCGACATACAAATCTCCCCTTAACTAGGGAAATTTGCCTCTGCGTCCATGCCCGGACTGTAGAGAAATAAAGTTAAATTTAAGGGTGGTGTCAAAATAAATGACACCACCCGATTTTATCTATAAATGTGTATTATACGTCGCCTATCATTCATCCTTTGCGCGCACCGCAAGTGCAATCATTTGAACTGCAGTTTTTATGCTGACGGCGGATGTGTCTATAAAAAAATTGTAGTTTTTCAGTTCTCCTCGTTTTTGCCCGGTATACGAAAAATAATACTTTGCACGCTCTTTATCGATATGGTGAATTTGCTTTATGATTTCCTTTTCGTTAAAAACTCCCGACATTTTGTCACAGCGAGCAATCTTATCTCTTTCATCCGAAGAATAGACAAACACCTTAAACGGGTTATACTCTCGTAATATATAATCCGAACACCTTCCCACAACGACACAGTCACCTTGAATTGCGAGTTTACGAACGACCTCTGCTTGGACATTGTGCAATTCATCTATGACTGAATTATTATACGTGTTAAACGTAGCTCTAAAAACATACGGATACACCCTCGTAACAGCCTTTTCACCGAATTTCTCAATGTACTCCTCATTCAGTCCCGTTTCCTTTGATATTTCACCTACAATTTCCTTGTCATAATAGGCGATGTCCAGCTCATCCGCTAATCTCTTCCCGATTTCACGACCCCCGAATGGGGTCATTATTATGGCTAAGTATTCGTTTGAAATCTCGGGAATGCTAAAACCACCGCCCGGATAGTAGAGGCTAAAATTTTCTGAAAT
>CAYJIQ010000083.1:0-7939 GCA_964370275.1 uncultured Christensenellaceae bacterium | reverse complement strand
GGTGTATTGTAGCGTTCGCCGGTCTTCTAAGAACGCCCTCGCTGTATTCGTAGACTATGTCGTATGAATGCTTAGTGGAGTATGTTTGATGGTAGTCGGGGAGAGTAAGCTTTACACTGTAATCCGATTCACGCATGAGGTTGTCGGTCAGCGTGTCCGACTGGGTGTGTACGTCGTTTAAAAGCTGAATAATCTTGCTTACGTCGACTGTGTGATTATAAGCTGCCTGTTCCTGAGTAGAAATATTTTGATCGAGCGAAAATCCGTTCATGATATCTGAAACTGTAACCATGAGGAGCAGCCCGTAGGTGATCTCGTGTGCAAGTTCATCGATAAAAGATGATTTTTGGTGCTCAAATGCAAAAGATTCGTTGGCTATGTCGTTTGCATAGTCTATAATAGTATGGATTTTTGTCTCGTTTAAAGTTCCGCCGGGGATGAAGCCCTCTCCGCCAACTACGTCGTATGAAGGATAAACCGTCGAAAAAGTACCGGCTAAAGAAATAAGGTCATTGGTAAAATCAATCCTGTTTGAGCCGGTATAAAAATCGTTGTTAAGGCGCAAAACGTGATTTTCAATGTCCTGTTTTGCCGCATCCATTGCAGCGCTGTCACCATTTTCAACGGCAATAGCATAGTTTTTGTTAGCCTTTATGTAGCCCGAATATGTGTCATACACGCTGCTGTACTTTGCTATAATGTTTCTAAAATCCCTGTGCAAGCTGTCAAAAGTCGTCCTGTCGATCTTTACGCTTATCTGCTGCAAGAGCGATTCTATGTTTGCCGTAGCCGCCTCAAGCTGTACACTCAGTCGGTCTATTGAACCCAAAATCTCCTCGCACATAGCAAGTATCCTCTTGGTTTCGTAGCTTGTTAGCAGTGGCGACAATTCGGGAAATGACTTTGCAAGAACAGAGGTAAGACCCGAAACGAGAATTGTAGCTCCTCCCGAAGCCAGTCCATCAAGCGCAGATGAAGAAAGTTTTTGGAACATGCTAAGCTCCACTGCTTCTACGACTTCCCCTGTCGCACCTGCACTAGTAGATGCATTTACAATGCCTGTGCTCAGCGGAGAAAGGATAAGAGCGAAGACCAAGAGAAGCGAAATTATGCTTTTAAGCAGCGATGAATTTTTCATATACCCTCCAAAATTGAACCGTTTTGTTAAACAATAAAAAAATGCTATTACACTTGATAATAGCATTTTTAAAAATATTTGTAAATAGATTGATTAAAGCTCGGTTCGTAGAACATCTGCGGCTGCTTGCAGCTGTTCGTCCTGATCCATATTCATTCCGCCCGACTCAAACAGCTCCTGATCCATCTCTACAATCACATCGGGAGTCACGCCTGTGCCCGAGATAAGATTGCCGTTTGGCGTGTAGTATTGAGCGGTTACAAGCTTTAGCCCGGCACCCGTTCCCGGGAGGTCTATCAGCGAAGGGCTTCCGCCCTGACCCGCAGTCGTCATGCCCACAACTTGGGCCCTGCCATTTTCCTGAAGTGCGGCGGCAAAAACCTCTGCAACCCCGCTGGTAGCTTCGTCTACAAGCACGCACACAGGCCTTGTCCACACCCATTCATCGTCTGACTCAGAAAATCTGCTGACCTTCCTTATTTTGAGTGTAAGATATTACGGCGTTTTCAAGGAATGCGTCTGCAAGTTCCGTCGCCTGAGAGATATATCCGCCGGGATTTCTTCGAAGGTCGATTATAATTGCCTTGGCGTTGTCCTCTTGAAGGTAGTCTATGCTGCTTAGAACATCATCAACACACGAGCCCGAAAATTCGAGAATTTCGATGATTCCGATGTCTTCGTCGATCATATCTGAAAACGCAACCTGAACTTCTCTCGTCTCGCGTGTTAGTGTCATCTCCTTGTCGCCATCGGCGGTTTGAACGAGAAGATCGACGGTTGTCGTCTCGACTCCTCGTATCATCGACACTGCAAAGTCTATGTCCATGTTGCGGGTGTCAACGCCGTCAATCTCTTTTATGATATCGTCAACGGATATCTCGGCATCTTCGGCAGGCGTTCCCGGAAAGGTTCTCAAAACCCGTTTATATCCGGTCGCAGGATCCTCTTCAAGCATCATGCCCAGTGAAATGTAGCTCCCAAGGGCGTTTTCATCAAAAACTTCAAATTCTTCTGCTGTATAATAGGCGGAAATAGAATCGTTTAAACCTTCGAGCATTCCCCGCTTTGCGGAAACCGAAAGGTCTGTTGCTTCCACATCTTTATAGTAATGGTCTTCTATGGTCGTTACGATGTCGCCCATCTCAAAGTAGTCAAGAAGCAGTTCATAGTCTTCGCCTGCGATGTATATGTCGCCCTGCTGATATGAGTTGTTAACCACAAAATACGTTATAAGAGCCGAAATGATTGCAGCAGATGCCGTACAAATTGCTATTAAAATTATAGTAGTGCGCTTTGCCAAACTTTAACCTCCAAAAATTACTAGTCTAATATAAGTCCCCAATTGTTTGTGATGTCGCCCGAGCGAACCCAGCCGACCGAGCCAAGGTAATCTATTTTTACAATACCTTCCTCTTCGTCCGTCTCCAGCACCGTAACAGGCGTGTGAGTCGGAACTTTAAATGTTCTAAATTCTCTGTCCATTGATGGATCGCTGTACAGCCAGCAAGTAAGGTCAATGACTGTCATATCCTCTGACGTATCAAGCGTATCCTGCTCCTTTGAGACGTGCCCTCGTAGGACATAACCCTCCGTATCTTCATACCTGACTTTGAGCCAGGTTATGCTCTCCTGCAAAATTTCGACTTCAGCTCCAAGAGGAAGTCTTGACCTTGTTCCGGAGGAAAGTCCGGCGCCGGATTTGAGCGGAGCGTCTTCAACCACCACCCAAGCCTTGTCATTTGGTAGTTCGGGGTTGTCGTATATGGTTTTTTGAAATTCATCGTAGTCCGAAAAATCCATGTCCAGCTTAAGCGCAGCCCTCAGTTCGGGGGTGCTGTCATATTCCTTCGTCACGTTTATAGTGGTGCCTTCGGGGACGTTGTAGTAAATCCACTTTGCATCCTCGACATACATGCGCACACAACCGTGAGACGCTTTGTTTCCGAGGTTTCTCCACGCACTGCTTTTTAGGTAGTCTATATCGAGCCTGGAAAACATGACAGAGTGAAAAAACACATCTTCGACAATCTGCGTCCAATACCGCGCAAATTCTCCGCTAAATGCGGCAAAGTCGCCAAAACGTTCGCGCCCGCCTGCCTTCCAAACTCCGGTAGGGGTGGGAGTGCCTACGTCCTCAGGGTCAGAGGGGTTGTCGGGAGTCTCAGAACCCGTCGTACAGAGCATTCTGCGCACGACTTTTGTATACTCGCCATTTTCGTCCTTTTCATAGACGTGGACAATCTGATTGTTGAGGTCGATGTCCAGTACGTACTTTAGCGGATCGGTGTTTTCAAGCTCGTCCTTTGCAAAAGCGACGGACGGGATGCAAGTTAGTGCAAGCATAACGACAGTCAATGTAATTGATAATAAACGTTTCAATGCAATTCCTCCATAAATATCCTTTTATAATATTAATGAAAGAAGAGGGTTTTGTCAAGCGAAAGTACATTATTTGCAAGATTAAAGACTCGAAAATTGCACACAGGCAAAAACTACGCCATAAAATAAAAAATTTCACAAAACGCTCACTCTAAATTTAATATTTATTTACATTTTTGGTTGAAAATTGAGAAAAAAACTTTGAAAAATTAGTTGTAAAGTGGTATAATACTAAATTGAAGCTAATAAGGAGGATTTGTTTTTGAAAAAAAGCATGAGAGGCCCGATAATATACATAGCGGTAATTCTGGCCATAATAATAATCACTTCGTCAGCAGGCAGCATGCTTGTTCAGACGGACGACAAGGAGATAGAATATTCCGAGTTTATGGAGATGGTGGCGAATGGTGAAATTTCGCAAATCTCCGTTACTATCAACGATGTCTACGCACTCAACGAAGGAACTTCCATCCTGGAAGACGAATTTCCGACAAAGTACGATGTGTCGACATACCTACCAACAATTACGGTGTTTAACGACGACCTGAGGGAACTGCGTGAACTTAATCCGGACCTTGAGACATCAATGACGGTAAAGTACAACCCGATTCCCGACGCAAGTTTTCTTGAGATTATACTCCCGTATATCCCTCTTGTAATTGTAATCGGATTCTTTGCATACTTCATGTATCGCCAATCGCAAGGCGGCGGAAAGACGATGAACTTTGGAAAGTCTAAAGCGCGCATGACTATGGGAAGCGAGACGAAAAAGACGTTTGACGACGTAGCGGGAGCGGACGAGGAGAAAGAAGAACTCGTCGAAATAGTCGAATTTTTGAAGAACCCGAAAAAGTTTTCGGCAATGGGCGCAAGAGTTCCCAAGGGAGTGCTTCTTGTAGGACCTCCCGGCGGCGGTAAGACTTTGCTTGCAAAGGCTGTTGCGGGCGAGGCAAAAGTTCCGTTCTTCTCTATAAGCGGTTCCGACTTCGTTGAAATGTTTGTCGGCGTCGGCGCATCTCGTGTGCGCGACCTGTTTGAAAGCGCAAAGAAGAATGCACCGTCTATAGTATTCATAGACGAAATCGACGCTGTCGGTCGTCATAGAGGTGCGGGTCTTGGCGGTGGTCACGACGAAAGAGAACAGACGCTAAACCAGTTGCTTGTCGAAATGGACGGCTTCCAAGGAAACGAGGGAGTTATCGTGGTTGCGGCGACGAACAGAATGGACATTCTCGATCCCGCGCTTTTAAGAGCAGGGCGTTTTGACAGACAGATTATAGTAAACTACCCCGATGTTAAGGGAAGAGAAGAAATTCTTAAAGTTCACGCAAAGGGCAAGCCGATCGCCGAGGGCATCGACCTTAAAGTTCTTGCGCAGAGGACTCCGGGATTCATCGGTGCAGACCTTGAAAACGTGCTAAACGAAGCTGCAATACTTACAGTCCGCAGGGGCAAGGAAACTATCGGAATGCTTGAAATTGAAGAGGCAATCACGAGAGTTATCGCAGGCCCCGAAAAGAAGAGCAGAGTTATCTCCGAGGACGACAAGCGTTGCACGGCATATCACGAAGTCGGCCATGCGATTGTGGCAAAGATGCTACCCGGTTGCGACGAGGTTCACGAAATCTCGATTATCCCAAGAGGAATGGCGGCGGGATATACGCTTACACTTCCCGAAAAGGAACGTTCGCACCTCTTCCGTTCTAAGATGAAGGACGAAATCGCGATGATGCTCGGTGGACGTGTGGCAGAGGCGCTTACTCTTGGAGACATAAGCACAGGCGCATCAAACGACATCGAACGTGCGACGAAGATGGCGAGCGGAATGGTCGTAAAATACGGAATGAGTGAGGTTGTAGGCCCGATATTCCACGGAAGCGAACAGCAAGAAGTGTTCCTCGGAAGAGACTTCGGCCATGCTAAAAACTACAGTGAAGAGGTTGCCTGGGAAATTGACTCGGAAATTCGCAAGATTATTAACGAGGGATACGAAAAGGCAGAGCAGCTTCTAAAGGATAATCTCGACAAACTAAAGGGAATTTCCGAAATTCTCCTCATCCGCGAAAAGATAGACGGAAAAGAGTTTGACCGCCTACTCGAATGCTCTCCCGAAGAACTCGAAGCCGAGACGGAAGTCGCAAAGGTAGAGATGGCAGAGCTTAAAGCGAAGATAGAAGCGCAAAAGGAAGCCGAGAGAAAAGAGCGCGAAGAGCAAAAAGCTCGCGAAGCCGAAGAAGAAGCGAAGAAAAAGGCTGAGCGCGAAAAGGCGCAAAAGGAACAAAAGAGCAAGGATGACGACAATCCTTACAAAAGCTAATAATAGGCATATGTAATAACTAAAACAAAACACTGCAGATAAAGCAGGAAAACACAAGCCCGCACACGTCCGTCGCCAGAGCGACAGGGATGATGTAGCGGGTTTTTGTTATGCCGACAGAACCTAAGTATAGGGAAATAGTATAAAACAACGTCTCGCTGCTTCCCATAAATGTCGAGGAAACCCTGCCCGCATACGAATCCGCTCCGCTCGTGGCAAAAAGTCCTGCGAGAAGTCCGATGCTCGCTCCGCCTGAAAAGGGACGCATAAGCGCGATGGGTAAAACCTCGGGAGGGATTCCTAAGTTTGCGCCCGAAAGTGCGCCGGATATGATGTCAAAACCGCCTGAGGCTTTGAATATGTCGACAGCGAATATCATGGCAACGACGTAGGGAAGGACGGAAAAAGCGAGTTTTGCACCGCCCTTTGCGCCGGTGACAAAACTTTCAAATATGTCGATTTTTGAAATCAGGCCAAAGAGTATAAACAGTGCTATGAATATGGGGAGTGCGACGTTTGCGAAAATATCCGTAAAGCTCATCGTCTATTCCCCGAAAATTTGGCGCATATGCGAGCGAGTGTCCAGCCAAAAACAGCCGTGACGAATGTAGAGGCGAGTGCAGTAGGCAAAATTTCGGCGGGGTTTGCAGAGCCTGAGGCGGCACGGACTGCTATTATAGAAAGGGGCAAAAGCTGAACTGAAGCCGTGTTTAGTATCAAAAAAATACACATGTCGTGCGTCGGCTTCTTTTTTTGGGGATTTTCCTTTTGAAGTTCCTGCATAGCCTCGAGCCCAAAAGGGGTCGCGGCGTTTCCCATTCCGAGCATGTTTGCGACGAGGTTTAGTGTTATCTTGCCCAAGGCATCTGTGTTTTTGCGCACGCCCACAAAAAGCTTGGAAACGAAACCGCCCAGGTATTTTGAAAGCCCTGAGATCATACCCGAATCTTTGCCCACCTGCAAAAGCCCGAGCCAAAGTGCATATATCCCGATCATAGAAAGGCAAAGCTCGGCGGCAGAGGTGGCACTTTCAAGAATTGCGGCGTTAACCTCCTGCATCTTCCCGTTTGCAATGCCGATGCCAAGCCCTGCGAGTATCAGTCCGCACCAGATGAATTTCATCATAATAAATACCTCCGCAAAAAAAGAGTCTCAGTATATTAATACTGAAACTCTTTACAATTAATTCTTATACTACTATCCGACTATTTCAAACGAGTTCATTGATGCTTCAAGTTCGGCTGAGTGTATGTTTCCAAAGTCTGAGAATGTAAGGATAAACGAGGCATCTTCTCCCAGATAATAGCTCTGAGTTTGGAAGATTTCTATGCCCATAGTGTCGGTGAACATGTCAATCGAAATTGTAGTTATGCCGTTGATTATGCTTTTTGTCGGGGTGGAAACTTCTAGCGTGTAGTTGCCTTCTCCGAGCTGGACGTCATATTGCGATTCGACTTGTGCGGCGATTACATCGACGTTGACGTCGATTTCGCTCAGCAATATCGGGCTTTCGATTATGATGATGTTAGACGGGTCTGAGAATGGATAGCCGGGAGAAACCAGTGAATCCGCTCCTTGCATTGTTTCGTATGTCCAGTCTGTAGGAACGGCTATATTATATCCTTCGCCGTGAAAGATACCGTCTACAACTGGGTTTTCTTCCGGTTCTTCTTCGCTTAGTGAAGATTCATCGGGAGTGATAGCGGTGTCGAAAGTTGTCGAAGATTTAACCTGTTCGATGTCCGACTGTTCCATTCCGCCTGCGTAAGTTGTCGTAATCGTTATCATATATCCGTCGTTTTCGTAAAATTGAGCGTATTGGGTTAAAGATTGTGTCGGTGTCGTGGCAACGACAACGGTATCCATCCCGACTCTGCCCTCGAGCTCGATAGGGGTAAAGGTGTCGACATTAACTTCCAGTTCTTCACCCATAGATTCAGACAAACCCATCGCAACTTCCTCTTCAAACAGCTCTTCGGTAATCGCGTTAATCGAACCTGCGGGGGCTTCGACGGAAGTTATGTTGATGTTGTCTGTGACGGTGGGAAAGGCGGGTGATAAAAGCAGTGAAATTCCCATACTTGGGGTGCTCATGTCTGAAAGTT
>CAYJIQ010000082.1:2904-8128 GCA_964370275.1 uncultured Christensenellaceae bacterium | reverse complement strand
GGTTCATCCCTTCGCTGTTACTCGTGTTTTCATAATCGAATTTGTTGTAAGAAAACGTTGCACCTCGGGATTTGGTGTTGACGGCACGGTAGCTATGTTCGCTGTCTTCAAGCACCTTTATTTCTCCTTCGCCGGGATAATTATTTTGAACACTGAAGGTATATGACACACCGCTTGTAGGGGTGGAATGAATTGAATCCGCGTTACTAGTGGCATTTATGCCTATGTATTCCGACCAAATATCGCCCGTTTCATAATCTATGGCGTATTGGGGGACAAGTTGGGAGGTGGCAGCAATTTCGGGTGTGGTATCCTCTGCGCTCGAATATGCCGCCGTCAGCTCTGCGATTTTCTCATTCGCCTGTTCGTGGCTTCCAGGGGTTTCACCCGCAAGTATACTCTTCCACCAAATAATATCTGCCTCTATTTGTTCCTTAGACAGGCGGTTTCTCGCCATATACATGGGTCTGTCGCCGATAAGCACCTCCCACATTTTATCCACAAGCTCCTGCGAAAAATCCGTATATGTCACACGCACGACGGGTAACGTCTGTGCATTTGGCAGGGAAATCGGAATGTCTGCGCTGACTTCAACCTCGGGAAAATCCATGTCTATCACAAACCTTTCAGGAACTTCGAGATTTATAACAGGAGCGTTTTCTTCCGTATTTTCGTTAGCCATCTGTGTCATGGAGTCAAGATTTTTTTCAATGACAACCGGTTCTTCGGGTGTCGCCTGACACGCAGTAAATATAAAAACTGTCACAATCGATACAATAAAAAATTTCTTCATTTAAACCTCCACCGTCATTTTATGGTTAATTATACACCCATTTGTTTATAATGTCGTTACCAAAATATTACTAAATGCTTATTTTGCAGTCCGGGTATTTGTCCGTCATGATTTAATTGCATTCGGGTGCTTAAAGAAGAGCCTAGTGTGAGCGTTTCTGGAGAGAAGATGCTCCGCGACCGTAGGTATATTTGTGTTGGCAACGGCTGTAAAATGATAACAAAATCTTTACATCGCGGAAAAGATTCTGCAGGTTCGATGTGATATAATTACTTATATACAAATAGGGGGCTTAAATGAAAAAAATTATGATAATTGCGATTGCGATGTTCATTCTAACATCTTGTCAGCCGACGCCCGAGCAGAATGTAGTTGTGGAAAAGGACACCGAGCGCATGGTGGAACAGGCTATGCCCGAGAGCAAGCAAGAAGATATACCCACTATAGGCGAACTCGTTTCTGAGGATAGGTATGTCTATGAAGAAACAGGGGCGGACGGCAAGCTCACACTCACCATGGATGCAGAAATAGTAGTCCCCGATGTGGATTACATGCCGATAGCCGAGGTTTCAAAAGATATTTTTACGCAGGAGCAGGTGTCGAAGATGTTCAACTATTTCTTTCCTTCGGGAGAAGCTACGATAGACATGCCACAGGTGGAGCTTAAATCGGATATAGAGCGTGCAATCTTGGAGACAAAGCAGGAACTTGCGAAAACAGAAGATGCCACGCAACGCAAAGAACTAGAGGACCAGATTGAATGGATGGAAGAATATTATCTTGAAGCCCCCGCAGAACAGCCGCAGGGGAGATTTCGGACGGAACGCTTATGACGAGTTTTATGGGCAGCGAATACGGTTTGCAGCTCAAAGTATACGATGAAAATGGCAGTATATCAATAAATACCGACTCCGATCCGCAAAATCCCACAAACTATATTTCTCTTCATTATAGCAGTACTCGCTCTGAACTCGAGGGAGGTGTTCAGTGCATTACACAAGAGGATGCGGACGCAGCGTTAGAAGCGTTTCTGTCAGAAATGGAAATCGACATGGATGATTTCTATATTGAATCCGAATCGGGTACTTATTTAGATAAAGACGGCGTTGAGAAGACAGTCGGCTATGATTACGACCTCGGGAGAATGGTCGGTGATGTGCCCTGCTTTATCGATCACGAACATAAATTGAGTACAGACTTTGGCGGAAGTTCTTATACAGAACCTGTGTTTACCGTTCCGTGGGGTTATGAGTGCTTTGAAATCCGCATCGACAGTGAAGGAGTAAGTAGCGTATTTTGGGATAGCCCCATGCTTGTGGGTGAGAATATAACGCAGAAAGCCCTGCTCAAATCATTTGACGAAATTGCAAATATCTACGAAAACATGCTAATGACCGAGTATGAAGGGTTTACAAAGACGGTGCTTGAAGGTGAATATGATGTGCACGTAACGACAAAGTCCGCACAGCTAAAACTACTAAGGATAAGAGTGGCTGGCGAAGAATTCGAGGGGATTTATGTTCCGGTGTGGATATTTTACGGCGGAGTGACAATAAAAAACCCTGCGGGTGATGAAAGGTATTTTGGTGCAGGTGCTAAACATTTCAACGGAGTAATAAGCAATGTTAATGAAAGTAGGGTGGTTTTCAACGGGGAAAATGAGATGCAGGATTTTTTACGGGACGAAAACGCCTATGTTTTTAACCACATAGGCATGCCAATTGCTGATGATCCCGGAATCCCCGGTTTTTATTATTACAACGCGTACGATATGCCCGTGATGGCTATTAATGCGGTGGATGGAAGCATTATTGATTGGTTAAAAGGCTACTAAAATAACCCGATAATCGCAGAAAAATGACATTTTTTCCTTGTGTGATGTCAGTTCCGAGTGGCATTTATCAGGCGATATTATTAGTAGTTTGTATATTATTATAGTTCTATCCTATATCAAAGAATCATGCAAAAATCCCTCAAAAATTAGGGGGATTTTTGTTTCCTTTGTTGCAGGAGCGGGCATGTTCGGTCAAGTATTTAAGCTAGGCTCTCTGGATGAAAAATTTTTTATCTCAGTTTGCAGGCTTTCTTGACGCTCTTTGGTCTGTTCGCGCTTTTTTGCCATTTTTAAATAATGATCTGCGTTTGAATATACTGCTTTGAGAATGGCAAAGTTCTAATTGTGTTGTTTAAATCCTTACCTTGGTCGGTACATACACATTGCCTGATACATGAGTGCTCTGCGAACACTTTTGACAAGCACAGCTCTCCCGTTCAGAAAAACCGCATGAGCCGGAACTATATGTTTTTTGTGAGCATCCGCACCCCGTAGGTTGCACGGGTGTGCAATTAATATGGTCGGGGGGACTCACTCGGTATTTGTATTCTCCGCAGGGTGTATATTCGTCTTCTGAACAAGCGTTGCAGTTTCCCCCACCTGTTTGAATAATACGTTCAGTACCCACAGCCGATTTGTTTACAAGAACTTTGTACTTTGCGCAAGGATCTTCGGCACAGAGATCAAACTGATAAAACCCCTGGCAATCGCTTACCGAATGTGCTATGCCCTGATAAACGCAGTTGCCCGCGCTATCGTACACGACTTTTACAAGTTTTAATAGAGCATTAGCAACGGGTTCGCCCGCACAGTTTACTACTTGCCCCCAAAGTCTTACCGATTTAAATTCAGAAACTACGATATCGGCTTTTATTTCGCTGTCACAGCCATGAGGTTCTATATCTATTGAATTGCCATTTATCATGCTTAAATCGCAACTATTAATGTTCATTTATTATTATCCGCCTTTTAGCATATTATTTGTGAGAGTTCTATGCCCTTAATACAGTATATGAGCGAGTTCGTTTTTTGTTAAACTTTTACATGCGATTGAATAATATAGTAGCGGGGTGAAATAATGAGAAATTTTGTCGTGTATGGAGTGCAAAAAAATACTAAAGCGGGTTTTACACGTACATTACATACTACTGTTACGGTATATAGATCTGTAAATCTTCCATCATTTGAAAATATTTATGCTGTCACAGTGGGGCTTGAGAAATCCCGCTTTTTACATTTGAACATAGAACATTTTATGCTTCGAAAAGCACGTTTGACATGTTATAGCTTCGAGCTTGAAGCCATTTTTACCTTAAATGATGAGCATATAGTCATCACCGATTTTGCACTTAATCATTTTACGCAGAAATATATTGTGTTTGACGCAGAGTTTAAAGTGGGAGTTTTATTGTGATAGTAACAACCCATGTTTTTCTGCATAGGATAAAACGTGAGAGTTGCCGACATGAAAGACAAATAAAGGAGGCTTAAAAGTGAACTCTATTGTAAAAAATTTAATAGAATACGTTGGAATAGATGGGCAGATTCCGCCCGACTATAGCGTGAATGTTTTTAAGGAAATAATGCTGCAGGAGCATATCAGGTTAGCAGACTGCTTTGCCGATATCGAACAAATTACAAGGGTAATAGCCTGCGTTGAAATAAGAAGCGCATACGTCATCGACACTCCGGTGACAGCAAGGGATGCAAAGGGAACAGTACTTAATCCCGGAGGACAGATACTGACAGGCAAAAAGCTCGTTATTGAAGGTGTTGTACACCAGACGATACATTATGTTGCGGATACATGCGAGCAGAATGTAATGGTGGTGGACAACGACTACTGTTTTGGTACATTTGCCGTACTTCCGGCTTCGGCAACAGGCCAAAAATGCTACACGGTAGTCCCATACATAGAGGATATTATTGTTGAAGCAGTGGGGCCGCGTGATATTACAAAATGCGTATCCCTGTTTTTGGAGGTAAAATAAATGGCAAGCGTTGTAAGAAATATGGTAAATATTTTAGGGATTGCGGATAAAATGCCCGCAAGTTCAGAATTGTACAAAGAATTTTCAGTGGGCGACACAATATGCTTGCCATGCGGCAAACCCGACATTGAAAGACTGATCTCATCAGCATTTGATGCACAGATAATATCAGTACGAGTAATCAACACTCCCGCAGGAATCCCAAGACTAATATTCCTGCGATTGCAACTTCCTACGAGGGCGAAAAATTAACGGGCAAAAAGTTAGTAGTGGAGATAAAGTTCAGACAAAAAATTCAGTACGTAGCAAATGTGCCCGAACAGAGTGTTCACGGAGTTCACAATGAATTTACCGTGAGTGAGTTTATCGTTATTCCGCCGCAATTTAGTATCGGTGGGGAGTGCGTAACGGCAGAATATGTACTGGCCAACGATTTGTTTTTCATATACCCGTTCATCGAAGACGCAAATGTAAGTATGATGGACGAAAGGTGCATTTGCAGCAATGTTTTGGTGTTCCTAAATGTGGACACAAAGAACTGTTTGCATGGTAAGGGCAAGGTAACAGGGCCTATCGGCAACGTTACGACATTTAACGACAGCTGTT
>CAYJIQ010000082.1:0-2894 GCA_964370275.1 uncultured Christensenellaceae bacterium | reverse complement strand
AACTCAAAATGAACTAGAACAGGTTAAGGAAGTAGAAAAGGAAGTCGAACAAGTAGCACAGGAGAGCAAAACAGAGGTGGAAAAAGTAGCTGTGATATCCGAAAAGGAAGGGGAGGCATAAAATGAAGTGCAACAACATTATAATAAACGGGGTAAATCCTGTATTCCCCTTAAAAACGGATGCATGGAAGGAATTTTCTGTAATGGAAAATCTCTGCATTCCTGTTCAAAAGCCTGACATGAAAAGGATGACATCCCTCAACATCGGTGCAGAAATTATCGATTTTGAGGTGGTGAGAACGCCTGTCACAAACGCAAATTTTGAAGGTGTGACAAGCACGGGATACAAGCTAATCGTAAAAGGCAAGCTTGTACAGTTTATCGAGTATATTGCTGATAGATGCGAAAGCAGCGCTCATTCGGCGCACTTTGAAATTCCGTTTTGCACATACGTTGTATTGCCCGAATATTATGAGCCGGGCAATGCGGTTTCGGTAGATGCAATAGTCGAAGATGTGTTTGTAGAGCAAACTTCGCCCAGGTGTTTCTTTAAAAACGTTACAATGTTCGTATATGCAGACGTTTGTTGCGGAGTTGCGGATGTAGATCTGCCCATTCCTCAAATTAAAGGTGGGAGTGGGGTTAAAGTATACGATGCAGGAATAAATGTGTTCAACGCAGAAATTTGCGAAAACAGTCTACCACAATTGATAAACGTATTTTCAAGTCCGTTTGCACAGATAGACTTGCTTTCGGCCTTGCCCACAGGATACGCGTATAATTCCGGTATACTTTCGGTGGCTGCTGGTACACAGGGAGGAACGTTTGAGTTTGAAATTCAGGCGACACCCTGCAACGTTCCATTTACCCTAAACGTGATAATAAACTCGCCTCCAAAGGTTAGTATGATTTCACAAACGCCCTCCAATTTAAAGGTGAAGCAGTTTAACGACAGCGACATATTGATAAACTTTGCAAACAACACTAAGGAAACGGGAGTTGCTGTGTTCATTGTTGAGCCCTACGAGGTTATGTCTTTTGTGGGCACGCTTCCGGTGGGCTACAGTTACGCAAACAACGTGCTTACTATTTCAAACAGTGCGCAGGATGCAGGGCTTGAGTTTATTACGAAAACGGACACTTGTGAAGCGCAAGTGTTCCTGAAAGTTGACGTGAGTGGAATAAAAGAAGAGGAAGAAGAGATCAAAAAATAATGTAGTTGAGGCTGTATTTTCAGAGCAACTATAACCCGCTCGGGAGTCGTTTCGGCGGCTCCCAATTTTAGAGGTAGATATGTTAAGCACAATGTTCGTTGAAAAATTTGCACTGCCGGACAAGGAAATAGGCGCATATACAGGCATGGCTTTTGACGGGGGATTTCTGTTTTTTGTGAATGTAGCCTATAATTGCGTTACAGTGTACGATAGATGCTATAATTACATTAAACGAATACAAACCGCAAACGGCTATGCAAATATTTGCTATGACGGTATGCTAAATTGTTTTTGGGCAACGACCGGTGTGCACAAAATATACAAACTTGATCCCGTTAATTTTTGCGAGATTGATGATTATTCAGTTTCAGCCACAATAAAGACACCATTTGTAGATCTAGCATTAAATCGCAGAGAAAACTGTCTAATCGTTTTGCAGGAAGCAAGATTATTAAGTGTAAATAAATCCGGCAAGATTTTGGCGACATCAACAAGCGCATCCGTCGAACGCAACAATGCAATATGTTGTGTTGACGATCTGACCATAAAGCTAAGTTCTTATTTTAACGGTTCGCTTTGTATTATAAAATCCTTGGGTGCACAATTTTCGTCCGAGCATCTTAACTGTCTGCCAAAAAGTTTTGTAGCAAAGAGTATTGTACACTGTCCCGATGATACGGATAATTGTATGCTGATACTTGCGAACAAAAGCAATCGTTATTCATATGTTTTAAAATATGCCATAAAGTACCCTGCGCAGGTGTTTGTGAGACAAGGTGCTCAGATGTAGTGGTGTAAAAATAGAATGTGAACCTGCTGAGTTATCGATGTTTGACGGTTGCTCCTTTGTGGCGGAAATTTCTAAATGCGGCTTCGGTCGCTTTTTTTGTTCACAAAAAGAATACAATTATCCTGTTGACAAAATTGCCCACTTAGTTTACAATTGTACACAAGAGGAGGTGTTACCGTGAATAGAAATCTTACTAAGAACGACTGGCTTATTATGGAGACGCTTTGGGCGGAAAGTCCGCTGTTTTTATCTCAGATAATGAATAACATGAAAAAGGCTGTCGACTGGAAGCACACGACATATGTTACGTATTTAAGGAGACTCACCGAAGCGGGGTATGTTTGCTATGATACCGTGAGCAACATGCGCAGATATTCGCCGGCGGTTGACCGTGAACATTGTGTGACCGAGGAGACTCAGACCATGCGTGAAAAGTTTTCGCTAAAAAGCACAAGGCTCGTCCTCGCCAGTTTAATCCGTGAAGGCGGTCTCGAAGACGAAGATTTTGAAGAAATAAAATCCCTTATTTCGGACATGCAATCCGAGCAGTAGTGGCGCTAAGACCGTGGGACTTTGTCCCACACCCTGCAAGGGACTTTGCACCTTGACCCCGTAGGCGAAACATACGTTTCGCTTGGTGGAATGGTAGGAAAAGTTAATTTTGTGGTTTTCCGTCGCGTCGCGTTTGCGACGGAAATAGAAAGTATTTGATTTTGTGCGTGGCGTAGCTTTTTCGTACTGATGGGCAGAGCCCGTGTTCTTACGTTACAGTTAGGAGATTATTATGGAAATTTTGCTTGAAGTTAGCATTTATTCGGCGATTATTTTCGCCGTTACCGTAGCATTTAAAAGGATATTCAGCAAAAAACTCTCGCCTAAAATTCACTATG
>CAYJIQ010000081.1:5272-8207 GCA_964370275.1 uncultured Christensenellaceae bacterium | reverse complement strand
GATAAACCCGAAGATTTTCTTGAGGTTTTGGTCAAAATGCAAAAAGATTGTGAAGTATACAGACTAAAGATGTCAGACTATGGCATTAAAGATGAACAAATGCAGGATTTTTTAAAAAAGGCAAGGGAAACTATGGCTACACCATTTGGAAGAGAGCGAGTTGCTCTAACGGATGAAATGTGTATGGAAATACTGAAAAATTCATATTGCTAGGTGATCTACACAATTTATTTAAAGATTAGTACGGATATATGTTTTACCGGGCAGCATATATAACAAAAGCATAATAAATCAAACCCAATTGGTTATGGTTTTGGTATTTTACAAACATATTACAATGTCGTATAATGACAAAGTAAAGCGAAGTAACACAAATTAAAAGGTTTATATATTGAGACGACTGGAGAATTTAGAATGTCGTGATGTGTTTGTTGTGCGATAAAAGTTTATGCATGATAGAGCAAAAAGGTGCGCGATATAGAAATTAGAAAAATTCGGAGTAAAACTATTATGAATGATGTTACAATTAATGTAATGGCAGTAGGAGATCCTGCGGTATATGTATATAAAAATCCCGAGTTCAAAATTATTGAAAAGTTTGAAAAGGATACGGGATATACTGTAAACTTCAATATTATACCCTGGAATGAATATTATGCGAAGTTAACAGAAAAATTTGACAGCAAGGATGAGTGCGATGTTATAATGGTAGCCGGTCATCTGTGGTTGTCGGACTTTGTAAAAAAAGGTTATTTAGCACCAATTTGTCCGGATAGGATTGACGAAGATGACGATGTACTAAGATGTGTGAACTCAGAAATGTACTATGAAGGTAAAAGATACTTATATCCATCATTTTGTGACGGTCACATGTTAGTATACAGAAAGTCGATGCTAAATGATAAGGTTGTAGATAAAATAAACAAGATGACTCGCGTTAATTTTGATGAACTGGAAAAAATATGCGAAGAATATAGCAGTAACGCTAAGCACGCTATCTGCCTAAAGGCTCATCCTTCCGAAATATACCTTGATACTCTACCATATATGAGACAGCTGGGTGCTGATGATGATTTTCAAGATGAAAAGAATGCAGTACTCGGGCTGGAACGTTATATGAGAATGATGAAATATGCGCCAAAAGAGTGTGTCAACTTTGGAAACGAAGAGGTTATGGATGCAATAATAGATAACAAAGTGCCTATGGCGGTTACATGGGGCGGGCAGTTGGGTTTACTAATGCAAGAATTAACGGAAAAAAGTCGGATCTTGATTATAAGGCAGTTGCAGCGGGATTTAACGTAACGTGGAGCTTTGCAGTGACTAAGACCGGGGATCGACCAGAAGTTCATAAATTGCTAAAATACCTGACCACGGGCGAAGTTGATAAAATAGTTGGAGCTTTTGCGGGCAGTCCTGTGAGATATTCTACATACAGTGAAGATAATGTTCAATATGCTTGGTATTGCGAGCATTTAAATTTTATCAATAATGAAGCAAGTGTATTGCAAAAACCCGAAGGCTGTGCGCAAAGGATCGGTGCATACTCAAATCTGCTTACAGAGATGGTAAATGAAGAGCGTACGCCACTTGAAACAGTAAGAGAATGTGCAAAATATTTAAAATGATTTAAATTTGTGGTATGACACGTGTTGTCAATTATCACAAAATATATATATTATCAGGAGGAATTAAGATGTTAGCTAAAATGAAAAAAATTGTTGTACTTTGCATGACTGTAGTCATGTTACTCACGGTGGTGGCCTGTGGCGCACCTGCAGAACCTGCGGCAGACGCAAAACCCACTCTCGACATAAGTCACCATCCCTATATACACGCTCTACCCACTGTATATGCAGAAGAAAACGGAATGTACGACGAATTTGATTACACGGTTACACAGTACTCAGGTGGTCCAACTCAAAACGAAGCTATTTCCACAAATGCATGGGAAGTAGGCACGAGCGGAATGGGCGGTGCGGTATTCGGAGTTTCGGGTTATAACCTTAAAATAATCGGTTTTGGTGTTTCGGATGCGCCTACTACAGATTTGTGGGTTAGAGCTGATAGCCCAATCGCACAGGTTGGTCCTGATGAAAATGGAATTTACGGTTCTGCCGAAACATGGAAGGATGTTACAATACTTTGCCCGAGCGGAACAACTCAGCAGATGGCACTTATTGCAACACTTGATCACTTCGGAGTTTCTATAAGCGATGTAAACGTAATCGACACAAGCTTTGCGCAGTGTTTTACAGCTTTTGGTGCGGGCGAAGCAGATGTAACGGTTCTTGGATCACCTTACAGCATTCAGGCTATTGATGAAGGTTGGGTAAAGGTTTCTTCGGCTGAAATGCTAGGACTTGAAGTTCCTACTCTCATAGTCGCAACAGAACAAGCGGTTCAGGAAAAGCCAGAGGTTGTAGAAGCGTGGTTAAGTGAATTTTTAACTGCTAGCGACAAGCTAAACGAAGATATAGATGCTTCGGCTGAGATGCTTTATGAATTCCAAAGAGGCGAAGGAATTATGTCAGAGGTAGAAGATCAGATAAAGGATTTAACAATCAGATCTTTCCCGGGTCTTGAGGAAAACACTGAGTGGTTTAAGATAGGCGAAGACGGAAAAACTCATGCAGAAGACGTGGTTTTGCAGTTTGTAGACTTCTTGATCTCACAGGAAAAAATGACAGAGGAAGACAAAACAAGAATGATTGAGTCAAACTTTATTGATTCTTCGTTCATTGAAAACCTAGCAGCAAATTAACAGAAGATTGAGGATATATAGCGATGTTTAATAAAAATAAAAAAATATCAAACGATAGCAATGTATCCGAGTCAATTCGTATAGAAAATCTAAATATCAAAAGAAGCAAAAGACAGCTGTTGCTCATTTCAGTGACCAGCATACTTGCGTTCTTATTGCTTTGGGAAGTTG
>CAYJIQ010000081.1:3252-5262 GCA_964370275.1 uncultured Christensenellaceae bacterium | reverse complement strand
GCTCCCGATGGCTCTATACTGATTGTACATATCGGATCAAGTTTGCTTGTTGCACTCTCGGGGTACATATTGGCAATTCTGGTAGGTGTACCCCTCGGATTTATCATGGGTTTTTCGGACAAAGTATATAGGTTTGTAAATCCCATTTTCGAGGTTGTAAGGCCGATACCTCCTATTGCTTGGATTCCGCTTTCGATTATTTGGCTTGGAATAGGCATGGAAGCAAAGGCGCTGATTATTTTTCTTGCGGCATTTGTTCCTTGCGTGATTAACTCATACACAGGAATAAGGCAAACTAACCCAACGCTTATAAATGTAGCAACTACCTGTGGTGCGTCACGGTGGCAGATATTTAAAACGGTTTGCATACCATCTGCGCTTCCTCTTACGTTTACCGGCATGAAGGTTGGGCTTGGAAACTCGTGGTCTACACTCGTTGCAGCGGAACTGATTGCAGCAGAAGCAGGCCTTGGGTATATGATTCAGCAGGGTAGATCGCTTGTTCGCCCGGATATTATAATAGTAGGAATGTTTACTATCGGTATAATCGGAGCATTACTATCCGCAATACTTTCCGCACAGGAAAGACGGTTTGTTAAGGGAAGGGGGCAAAAATAGTGAGTCGCAAGTTGAAAATTTCAGACATACTGTTGCCGCTTTCCTCGATAGCACTTTTAATATTAATGTGGATATTCTTATCGAGCGAAAACTCTGAATATTTCCCGACACCAGAGATGACATTTGCAAGATTGCAGGATCTTTTTGAATATCCTGTTAGTCAGACATCGGTTTTTGGTCATATATGGGCGAGCATACAGAGAGTTTTGGTAGCATTCTTGTTAGCAACGGTTGTGGGCGTAATATTGGGTGTTGCTATGGGATGGAACAAAAAAATTCGTGCTGCACTTTACCCGCTTATAGAAATCATAAGACCAATTCCAGCTATCGCATGGATACCGCTTATCATACTTTTGATGGGTGTTGGCGAAGAGCCTAAGGTTTTACTCGTGTTTATCGGTGCTGTCATGCCCGTTATCTTAAATACAATGGCGGGTGTAAGGTTTGTGGAACCCATGTATCTACAGGTTAGCAGGGTTTTTAAAGCAAGTACACTTCAAACAATGGTTCATGTGGTGTTTCCAAATTCAATTCCCGCAATATTCGCCGGGTTGAAAGTTGCACTGGGAACCGGATGGATGATAGTTGTGGCGGCGGAAATGATAGCAAGCAGAACAGGCCTTGGCTTCTTAATAAACCGAGGTTCAGAGAGCAACGATGTTGCGCTTGTGTTGCTTAGCATGATACTAATAGGAGTTGTCGGCGCGATTATCTCGCTGTTACTTACATTAGTTGAAAGGGGATTGTGTCCATGGAACAACAAGAAAAACAACAATTAATGTTAAGGCTAAATGACATATCAAAGTCATTTTTAGCGAGAAATGAAGTGTTTGATGCCGTTTCTGATGTTACTATAGATGTTTATGAAAATGAGTTTCTTGTAATATTAGGGCCCGGGCAGTGCGGAAAAAGCGTGCTGTTAAATATGGTTGCAGGACTTGAAGAGCCGACAAAGGGGACTGTTGAGTTTGCAAATCATGACCATTCTACTATGGGTTTTGTTTTTCAAAAAACAGCTGTTTTCCCTTGGAAAACTGTTATGCAAAATGTTGAATTTGGCTTAAAACTGCAAAAGGTGCCCAAAAAGGAAAGAAGAGAAAAGGCACAATACCTAATAGAATTGGTCGGATTAAAGGGATTTGAAAACAGCTATCCATATCAACTTTCAGGTGGTATGAAACAACGCGTGGGCATTGCAAGGGCTTATTGTGTAAACCCGGATATCCTGCTTATGGATGAGCCATTTGGCGCACTTGATGCACAGACTAGATATCAGATGCAGGACGAAGTGCTTAGAATATGGCAGGCTGAGAGAAGGACGGTCATCTTCGTTACAAACAATATCGAGGAGGCTCTGTATCTTGGAGATAGAATAATTCTTTTGAGTGCTTG
>CAYJIQ010000081.1:2958-3242 GCA_964370275.1 uncultured Christensenellaceae bacterium | reverse complement strand
AGAGATTTACGTACCCGAGCTTCAAAGACCGCGCAATATCGTCGATTTAGATTTTCTAAAGCTCAGAGGTGAAATCGAAGATAACACTGATTTGGCACTATAGTCGGAGGGAAAAATAGTATGAGTGAAGATATTAAAGTAAAGGTTAGAAATCTAACCAAGCAATTTGGAGATCTGCTGGTGCTTGACGACATATCCTTTGATATAAAAAAAGGGGAGTTTTTAAGCGTTGTAGGGCCTACCGGTTGCGGAAAAACCACATTTTTGAATCTCCTTACACGTCT
>CAYJIQ010000081.1:0-2948 GCA_964370275.1 uncultured Christensenellaceae bacterium | reverse complement strand
TGATGGTGAGCCTGCAGATCCAAAGAAACACAACATTTCCTTTGTATTTCAAGAACCATCCGCATTTCCGTGGTTGACGACTCAAGAAAATATAGAATATGGTATGCGGATAAAAAAGTTGCCCGAAGATCATATAAAAAAGCAGACCAATAAGATAATAGAGCTATTGGGACTGGAAAAATTCCGAAAATCCTATCCGCACGAAATGTCGGTGAGTATGGAACAGCGTGTTGTTATCGGTCGAGCGTTTGCTATCGAGCCTGACTTGTTGCTCATGGATGAACCGTACGGCCAGATGGACATAAAAATGCGCTTTTTCTTAGAGGATGAGGTAATTAAACTTTGGAAGGAGCTTGGCAGCACGGTATTATTTATCACGCACAATCTGGAAGAAGCTGTCTATCTTGCCGAGAGTGTCCTTGTTTTATCATCAAAGCCAACAACCGTAAAGGAACAGGTTCGCATTGATTTACCAAGGCCGAGAAAGGTTACGGACGAAGCATTCATAGAGGTGCGAAAGAAAATTACAGAGATGATTAAGTGGTGGTAAGCCACTATACGGAGGAATAATATGAAGGCAGTAATGGTTATGTTTGACTCTCTTAACAGGCATATGCTCTCTGCGTATGGCTGTGATGAACTTATCACGCCGAACTTCAAACGTTTGGCGCAAAAGAGTGTCACATTTGACAATTTCTATATAGGAAGTATGCCCTGTATGCCCGCAAGGCGCGAACTGCACACGGGAAGAACAAATTTTTTGCACAGGGGTTGGGGGCCGCTTGAACCTTTTGATGACTCCATGCCCGAGCTATTAAAATCAAATGGCGTTTATACGCATTTAATAACAGATCATTGGCATTATTTTGAGGATGGCGGTGCAACGTATCACACAAGATACAATACATGGGAGTTTTACAGAGGCCAAGAGGGAGATCCATGGAAAGCGGAGGTTGCCGAACCCGATAAATCAGGGCGCATCGGTATGCCAAAGACGAACTACCAAATAAGAAACCACGTTATTAACAGCAAACATATTAATAAGAGAGAGGATTACCCTCTTGAAAAGTGCATAACTTCAGGCCTTGAATTTTTAGATGTGAACAAAAATGAGGACAATTGGTTTTTACAAATAGAGTGTTTTGATCCACACGAACCGTTTGTAGTTCCCCAAGAGTTTAAGGATATGTATCCGGACGACTACGAGGGGCCAACGTTTAACTGGCCTGAATATGCAAAAGTCAAGGAGACAGAGCAAGAAATTGAGCATCTGAAGAATCACTATGCAGCGTTGGTAACATATTGCGATTATAACTTAGGAAAAGTCCTAGATTTCTTTGACGAAAACAATCTGTGGGATGACACAATGTTAATAGTAAATACCGATCATGGATATTTACTTGCCGAGCACGATTGGTGGGCAAAGGTGCTTATGCCGTGGTATAACGAAATTGCACACACGCCGTTTTTCATGTGGGATCCAAGATTCAAAGTTCAAGGAGAGCGGAGGGAAGCTCTGGCAACCGCAATAGATATTCCCGTGACTATGCTTGAATACTTTGGAGTTGAAGTTCCAAAGGATATGCTCGGAAAGTCGCTTGCGAGTGTTATAGATAAAGACCGTGAGATTCACGACGGAGTACTATTCGGAATGCATGGAAACCAGGTTAATGTAACAGATGGTGAATATGTATACATGAGAGGTCCCGTTTCAATGGAAAACGCACCGCTTTTCAATTATACTCATATGTGCACGAGGATGGAGAGAAGATATCAAATCGACCTGCTATCACATAAAGATGTATCGCTAGCAGAACCTTTTACTTTCACAAAGGGTTGCAAGACGATGAAAATTCCTTGTCCGCCGGGATTTGAAGTCCAAAAGGGGATTTTTGTAAATCCTTATGAATTTGGAACAACTCTGTATAATGTTAAAGACGATCCGGGTGAACTTAACCCGCTCGACGATAAAGAACAAGAAGAACGAATGATAAAGTTATTGGTAAAGCTCATGAAAGAACAGGATGCACCGCAAGAGCAGTACGAAAGACTGGGTTTGCAAGAGTACGTATAAATAACAATTGTGTGGAGCGGTAAATTGTACTTTCCGATCCACACAATAATTTATATATGCGGTTAAGATAAACAGAAAATATAGAGCAAATCGGGGGAGATTATGCCGTATAATATTATGATTAAGCCGTCATCGAGTGCATGCAATCTGCGTTGCAAATATTGTTTTTATCACGACGAAGCGCAAAACAGGCAGGTGGCAAACTACGGTATGATGAGTATTGAGACGGCGGATGTATTGCTCAAAAAATTTTTATCAACGGCAACGGGTCATTGCGCGATTGCGTTTCAGGGCGGTGAACCTATGTTGAGAGGAATTGACTTCTACGAGGAGTTTATAGATATTGCAAAAGCTCACAACAAAGCAGGAGTTCGGATTAACTACAGTATGCAGACAAACGGCACATTGATAGACGAAAAATGGGCAAAGCATTTCAAGAAGCACGGATATCTGGTGGGTGTATCAGTGGACGGAACTCCGGATTTACACGATACACTGAGGCTGGATTCATCTAACAGAGGTACGTTTGAAGATGTTGCTCGGGGAATAGCGTATTTAGACAAAGAAGAGGCTCTTTACAATGTATTGACGGTTGTAACTAAACAAGTTTGCAGCAATGCTAAAGGAATTTTTAAATATTATGCAAAAAATGGATGGCGACATCAACAGTACATACCATGTCTTGAACCGTTAAATGAAACCGGAATGAATGCATTTGTGCCAACAAATGAAGAGTACGCAAAATTTCTAAAAGACTTATTTGACATTTGGTTTTTGCGCATAACGGCGAACAATTACCTATCTATAAGGATGTTTGACAACCTTGTATACATGCTGGCGGGACAACCTTCTGAAGCGTGTACAATGGCGGGTA
>CAYJIQ010000080.1:3259-8259 GCA_964370275.1 uncultured Christensenellaceae bacterium | reverse complement strand
CATAGTCTTATGCTTGAAGATCCTTATTCGGGCATTTACGGATTAACGGCGCTTTTAAAGGCGGGAAACGCACAGATAGGCTATATTGCGGTTGAGGACAACAAACCCGACGCACTCGCGGCACTCGAAAAAGCAAACGATACGGACAAGATAGTGATTTGTCCGCTCGAGACGAAATATCCGCAGGGATCGGAGAAGCAGCTTATCGAAGCGATTACGGGAAGACAAGTTCCTTCAGGCGGGCTTCCTCTTGATGTTGGAGGTGTAGTTGTTAACGCATCCTCGGGTGCGGCAGTATCGACTGAGATAAAAACCGGAATGCCGCTTATCGACAGAATTGTCACTGTTACGGGTGAAGTAGGCGAACCAAAAAATGTTAAAGCTCGTCTTGGAACGCCAATAAAGGATCTTTTGGAATTTTGCGGTGGACTCGGTGAACACGTAAAAAGGGTCATTGCAGGTGGCCCTATGATGGGAGCGTCACTTGACCATATCGAGGGGGTTGTTACGAAGACCACTTCGGGCATTTTGGCACTTACAGACGAAATGATACAACCAAAAGAAGATTCCGCGTGTATTCGGTGCGGAAGGTGTACAAGAGCATGTCCTATGCACCTGCAACCGCTCATGATAAGTGCTGCAGCGGATATGTATGACTTTGAAAAGGCTGACAGATATCATGCTATGGATTGCATGGGCTGTGGATGCTGTAGTTATGTATGTCCTGCAAATAGATATTTAGCGCAGTCTATAAGAATGGCTAAAGACGGAATAATGAAAGCGAGGAAAAAATAATGGATAAGAAATTTGTGCTTGCATTTTCTCCTCACATAAGGGATAACAGTTCCGTACACCGCATCATGATAGATGTCGTGATTGCACTTTTGCCTGCCACATTTTGTGCTGTATACTTCTTTGGAATGCCGGCGCTGATAAACATCATTTTAGCTGTTGGTTCCGCGATGGCAGCAGAGGCGATTTTTCAGCTCGTGTGTAAAAAGAAGGTGACGCTTGGCGACGTGTCCTCTGTTGTAACGGGACTATTGCTTGCGCTCAACATTCCTTCGACCGTTCCGTGGTACATTCCTGTAGTCGGTAGTGCATTTGCTATAATAATTTGCAAACAACTGTTCGGTGGAATCGGACACAACTTTATAAACCCCGCACTCGGAGCACGTGCTATGCTTACAATCTCGTGGCCGGTTGCTATGACGGCATTCGTTGCACCGTTTAGCGTGGACGGAATTGCACAGGCGACGCCGTTAACGCTAATAAGCTCGGGCGAACTTGCGGCACTCCCCACCGAAATGGATATGTTTATCGGAAATATCGGCGGAAGCATGGGCGAAACGAGCGCACTTGCACTCATTATCGGCGGAATATACCTATTAATAAGAAGGGTTATTTCGTGGAGAATTCCCGTAATATTTATAGGCAGTGCGGCAGTGTTTCTTCTTATCTTCCAAGGTGTGGACTTGCTGCTTACAAACATTCTCGGCGGTGGACTTATGATTGGTGCAATTTTCATGGCGACGGATTATGCAACGACACCTGTAACCCCTAAAGGACAGATTGTCTTTGCCATTGGTTGTGGATTTTTGGTGTCGGTAATAAGGACATTTGGAGGATATCCCGAAGGTGTGTGCTTCTCGATTCTTATTATGAACCTCGCAACTCCGCTGATTGAACGTTTCACAGCGCCAAAAGTATACGGGAGGGCAAAGGCAAAATGAAAGACGTAATAAAGATGGCTTTGAAGCTTTTTCTCATAACGCTTGTTGCAGGAGGACTTCTCGGCGCAACATATGCGGTTACGGCAGAACCTATTGCGCAACAGCAACAGCTTGAAGCGGAAACTGCAAGGAAGGCGGTGCTTTCCCAAGCGTCAACCTTTGAGGCGATTGAAGATATGTCAAAAATATCCGCAGATCCAAACTTTTCAATGGTCACTGCTGTGTACGCAGGAAAGGACGACAGTGGAAACGTAGTAGGTCATGTAGTCGAAATCATTACAAAAGGTTACAGTGCAGGGCTTAATATGTCTGTCGGCATAGCTGCGGATGGCACGGTTAGCGGCATGAAAATGGGAACACATGCCGAAACAGCAGGGCTTGGCGCTAAGGCGACAGAACCTTGGTTCGAGGAGCAGTATGTAGGAAAAAATGCTCCGCTTGTTGTCGTTAAAAACGTAGCTTCTGCGGGCGAGACTGAGATTTTGTCCATTGCGGGCGCAACGATTACAACTGATGCAATTACAGATGCTGTTAACGTGGCGAGTGACTGCATAGCGATGTTCGTGGTAGGAGGTTGATATGGAACAAAAGAAACCGACATCTGTCGTAGGAAAAATATTTAAAAACGGAATAATCGATGAGAATCCGATTTTCAGATTGCTTCTCGGACTTTGCCCGACGCTTGCTGTCACAACTGCAGTAGAAAACGCTCTTGGAATGGGCGGAGCGGCAACGTTCGTGCTCATCGGTTCAAACGTCGTTATTGCATTGCTGAGAAACTTTATACCTGCAAAGGTAAGAATTCCGGCATTCATCGTTATTATCGCTTCGTTTGTTACTATAGTGCAACTGGCGATGCAGGCATTTTTGCCGGATTTAAACAAGTCGCTCGGACTGTTTATTCCGCTAATAGTCGTTAACTGTATCATTCTCGGTAGAGCTGAAGCTTTTGCTTCAAAAAATCCGGTTAGATATTCACTGCTAGATGGACTGGCGATGGGCATAGGATTTACTGTTGCGCTCGTCATAGTAGCGGCGGTGCGAGAACTGCTCGGAAACGGAACGCTCATGGGCTTTTCGATTTTCGGCGCAGAGTATCCATCTGCACTAATAATGATACTCGCTCCCGGTGGCTTTTTGGCGCTCGGTCTGATATGCGGACTGGTCAACAAGCTCTCGAAAAAGGCGTAGGAGGTAGACATGGAAGGAACAAGCATATTTATCATTCTACTCAGTTCGATTCTCGTAAACAACTTCGTACTCTCCAGGTTCCTTGGAATCTGCCCATTTGTCGGCGTCTCAAAGAAGGTAGACACGGCAATAGGAATGGGATTTGCCGTAACATTCGTCATGGCAATTGCGAGCATAATAACCTGGCTTATTCAGCACCTGATACTCGTGCCGCTCAAAATAGAATTTATGCAGACAATTGCATTTATTCTCGTCATTGCGGCGCTCGTACAACTTGTCGAAATGGTAATTCAAAAGGTTTCACCTTCGCTTTATAAAGCTCTTGGAGTCTATCTCCCACTTATCACGACAAACTGTGCGGTGCTCGGTGTTGCGATCCTAAACATAACAGAAAACTACTCGCTAATTGAGTCGATTTTCAATGGAATAGGTGGTGCGCTCGGATTTATGATTGCAATCGTACTCTTTGCCGGAATCCGTGAAAGACTCGAAACTTCAAACATTCCCGTTCCGATGAAGGGATTCCCCATTGCGCTCGTCTCGGCAGGTCTTATGAGCATTGCGTTCATGGGCTTCCAAGGACTTGTATAGGAGGTAAAAATGGAAGTTATTATATCATCTGTAATAGTTCTCGGTGCTCTTGGAATAATATTCGGTGCGGGACTGGGAATAGCTTCAAAAAAGCTCGCCGTAAAAGTTGACGAGCGAGTGAGCGCAATAAGGGAAGCTCTCCCCGGTGCAAACTGTGGAGGATGCGGATTCCCAGGGTGCGACGGATTTGCGGCTGCGGTTGTTGACGGTTCTGCCGAGGCAACTGCGTGTGCTGTATGTTCAAAGGAAGGTCTTGAAGAGATCGGCAAAATCATGGGCATAGAAATTGATGCGTCTGTCAAAAAAGTTGCAAGGGTGTTGTGCCAGGGCGACTGCGGAGCGTGTGCGGACAAAGCAGATTACGAAGGAATGCAGGACTGTAAGGCGGCTGCTATGGTAAGCGGTGGATTTAAGATGTGTGAGGTCGGATGCTTTGGTCTGGGAACGTGCGCTAAGGTATGCGCGTGTGGAGCAATTGTCATAGGTGAAGATGGGCTTGCGGTGGTAGATGAGTCAAAGTGCACCGCATGTGGATTGTGTGTAAAGGCGTGCCCACAGCACGGTATGGCAATAATGCCCGAAAGTGCAAAGAGTTATGTTGCATGCAGAAATCCAAAATTTGGAAAGGCTGTGACATCTGTGTGCACAAAAGGCTGCATGGGATGCTCGCTTTGTGCTAAAGTGTGTCCCGAAAAGGCAATTACTATGAACGGAAAACTTGCTGTAATTGATCCAGTAAAATGTACGGGTTGTGGAATTTGCGCAGAAAAGTGCAAGCCCAATGCGATTGTATTTACAGGAGAGATTAAGCAAAAAGAAGAGGTTGCGGTTTGAAAATAGTTTTAGCATCCGCATCTCCAAGGCGTGCTGAGCTACTAAAGCAATTATACACGGACTTTGAGATTGCGGTTGCAGACATTTGCGAGGTGAGCGAAAAAACGCTCCCTTGCGAAATAGTGTGTGATTTAGCGGAACAAAAGGCGAGAGCTGTTTTAAGCAATTATGAGGACTGCACGGTAATTGCAGCCGACACTCTCGTCTTTGTTGATGAAAAACAATTGGGAAAACCAAAAGATGAAGAAGACGCGATGCGAATGTTAACCATGCTCAGCGGACGAACCCACGAGGTGATAACAGGCGTGGCTGTTGCGTTTGGAACAGGGGTTTTTTCATGTTACGATATAACAAAAGTGACGTTTGCCGAGATGAGCGAAGAAGAGAAAAAAGCGTATATAAAATCGGGCGACCCGTTTGACAAAGCCGGAGGGTATGGAATACAAAGTGGCGCAGGAGTATATATTATAGGAATTGAAGGATGTTATTTTAACGTTATGGGATTGCCGTTAAATAAGCTCTATCGTTTTATAAACGAAATAAGAACCTGACCCGTTACTGCAATTAAGATTGCGAACGTGTACCCCGGAACATTGTTGTTTCACAAAAAAATGGAGGAAAAAGATTTTGCGAATAGTTAAGAGCGGAGTT
>CAYJIQ010000080.1:0-3249 GCA_964370275.1 uncultured Christensenellaceae bacterium | reverse complement strand
TCCTTTAGAGCAACATACTACAACTCAAAGCGTTGAACCATCTCAGTCAGTCGAACCGACAACATCAGTTGAGGTACAGGAACTTAGCGAGGGAAGCGTAACTATTGTATCCACGGGTGTAGATTACTCTATGGATAGGGTTGTTATAGAGCAAGATACCTCTGATTACGACTCGGGTATTGCTGTATACAACGACAAGTTTTTGCCAGCAGAACTTACTTGGAATGCACAAAATGTCGTTCCCGTTACAAGTATGATGGAGATGAATATAAGCGGCGAAGTCTTTGGTGAGATTACCTATGATTTATATACAAGTTCGGGCCAAATTGTTTATGAGGGTGCAAGCGAATTTACACCGCCCGAAGAAGTCGGAGACTACTACCTTTTTGCATTTGTCGGTTGGGGCGAGGACGGTAATTACATAATATATCAATATTACGCGCCAATGAGCAAGACGACGACCGTCAAAAGAGCGGAAGACATAGAGATAGTTTCGCTTGATCCTTCTACAAACGGAGTTGAAGAATTTCTTGAAACAGTAGGTGAGATACCCACCTCATATGAAGAAGACACATGTTTTAACGTAATGCCCGAAGAAATTTCCGAAAATTACGGTTTTGACGTATTTAAGTTTGATTTATCCGCTGCAAATATGTTATTATATGAGGAGCGAGTGTATATGCTCGGAACTTGGTTCGGGGGACTGGGAATTCACAACTTTGCGGTTGCCGATCTAAATAAGGATGGAGCAAACGAAATGTATTTTGCGTTTTCGTTCGGTTCGGGAATACATAGATCCCAAGTGGGCTATTTTGACTCGCAGACATATACGGTAAGCATTTTTGACTATCAAAATTTGGAAGGCGACGTAGTGCTTGGAGTGCAAGACGGGGTATTAGGAGTCTATTCGGCAAGGACCATAGAAAGCGAATCGTTTGTGGATTTAAAATTTGAACAGAGCGAGAGACTTGCTACACTAGGCGTAGATGACGGAGTATTTATTCTGAGTGTAGACCGGTAATTTCGTTTAAAAGATTTATATAGGTGGAGGAAAAAATGAAACTTGTAAGTACCAGAGATGTGAACAACGAGGTTGAAGCACTTAGCGGTGTTGTAAAGGGAATTTCCGAAGAGGGTGGACTTTACGTTCCGAAATATTTTCCCGAGATGGCTATTGAGGAGATAAAAGCACTTAGCGAAGTTAGCTATTCGGAGCTTGCCAACAATATTCTCGGTAAATTCTTTGACATTGAAGAGCTGCAGACAATGTGTGAGGAGGCGTATGCTTCGTTTGACTGCGAGGAGGTTGTTCCGCTTACAAAGGCGGGAGACGCAGAGTACATCATGGAGCTTTATCATGGGCCGACGCTCGCGTTTAAGGATATGGCGCTTCAAATGCTACCAAGACTATTGTCGTGTGGGCTAAAAAAGCAGGGAGGAAAGGCGCTGATATTAACGGCAACTTCGGGTGATACAGGAAAGGCGGCGCTCGAAGGCTTTAAGGATGTGGACAATACTCGCATCGTAGTGTTCTATCCCGAGCAAGGGGTATCTGACATGCAGAAGCTGCAAATGGTAACCCAGGAGGGTTCAAATACACACATTTGTGCAGTAAGAGGAAACTTCGACGACGCTCAGACGGGTGTAAAGCAGATTTTTGCTAGTGAAGAGTTTAGAAAGCTTGCGGCAGAGAAGGGATATTCGCTTTCTTCGGCAAACTCAATAAACTTCGGAAGACTTGCTCCACAGATTGCATACTACTTCTACGCATATGCACAGCTTGTAAAAAAAGGAGAAATCAAAGCAGGAGATACGCTTAACTTCACGGTTCCTACGGGTAATTTCGGAAACATCTTGGCAGGATACTATGCAAAGCGCATGGGACTTCCTGTGGGTAAGCTTATCTGTGCTTCAAATAAAAACAATATTCTAACCGACTTTTTTAAGACGGGAAAATATGACCTAAACAGAGAGTTTTATCAGACAACATCGCCGTCAATGGACATCCTTATATCAAGCAACCTTGAAAGACTGCTCTTTGAACTTGTGGGAAGAGACAGCGATAAGGTTAATCAACTTATGAACGAGCTTAAAACCAAGGGCGTGTATGAGATAAGCGACGACATAAAAAATATACTTGCAAGTGAGTTCTTCGCAGGTTACTGCACAGACGAAGAAGCATCGCAGACGATTAAACACACGTTTGAAAAGGAGGGCGTTGTGCTTGACACACACACTGCCGTTGCTCAAAGAGTTTACGAAAACTACGTTAAAGAAACAGGAGACAACGCTGTTAATGTTGTAGTTTCGACTGCTAACCCATATAAATTTGCGCAGGATGTTTCGAGCGCTGTAACGGGAACTTACATTGCGGATGCATTTGAAGCCGCAAGCGAGCTTAATAAAGTGACGAAAATGCCGATACCCAATGCGATTTCCGGTTTAAAGACGGCAAAAATTCTTCATGATTCAATTGCAGATAAGGATGATCTTGCAAATGCCGTTGCAAGGTTTATTTAGGAGATAACATGGAAAAAAAGACAATTTACAGCGGAATTCAGCCCTCAGGTTCGCTTACACTGGGAAATTATCTGGGAGCGATGCGCAACTGGGTTAACCTCCAAGAGGAGTACAACTGCTACTACTGCGTAGTAGACATGCACGCTATTACAGTAAGACAAGACCCAGCAGAGCTTAGAAAGAGATGCGCAGATGTGCTTGCGCTAATGCTCGCAGCCGGGCTAGACCACGAAAAAAATGTTTTATACATTCAAAGTCACGTAAGCGCACACGCAGAACTTGCGTGGGTGCTCGGATGTTACACATATATGGGTGAACTTTCGAGAATGACACAGTTTAAAGACAAGTCGGTAAAGCACGGCGAAAACATAAATTCAGGTTTGTTTACATACCCGGTTTTGATGGCTTCGGATATTTTGCTTTATCAGTCGCACCTTGTGCCCGTTGGAGCAGATCAAAAACAGCATCTTGAGCTTGCCAGAGACATTGCAATTCGATTTAACAACCTGTATTCAGATACGTTTGTCGTTCCTGAGGGCTACTTTCCAAAGGTTGGAGCAAAAGTAATGAGTTTGCAGGAACCGGAGAAAAAGATGTCTAAGTCAGATGAAAATGCAAATGCGTATATAGCCATGCTTGACGAGCCGGACGTTATACGAGCAAAGATAAAAAGAGCGGTTACGGATTCAGACGGAGAGATAAGGTTTTCTTCCGACAAACCGGGAGTTT
>CAYJIQ010000079.1:380-8290 GCA_964370275.1 uncultured Christensenellaceae bacterium | reverse complement strand
ATTGTAAACCTTGCGCCCACGCTGTAATAGTCATATTGGGCAACTCCGTTTAGCGTATATTCAAGAGGGATATTCTTGCTTCCTGTAGCCTTGTAGTTGAACACATAGGTGGCGGTATATCCGCCTTCGCCGTTTTCCTCTACCGTGGCGCTTTCGACGCCCGTCCAAGTGATTTCTGGAAGTGGCTTAATCACTATTCCGCTTACATCGGGATTTGGTTTAACATCGATAACGACGGTTGAGGTGTATTTATCTGAACTGACTGTCTGTTCAACGCTGAAAATCAAATTCCCTACCTCCGCGTTGCCGATTTTGGTAAACATAAACAGAGACATAGCGGTTAATAAAGTCAAACAAACTTTAAAGACAACTGTGTAGACAGATTTTATATTTTTCTTACACATAATAATGATACTCCCTTTTTTTATGCAATTGATGGCGTGTGTCTAAACTACGCGCTTTTATAGTATTTTTTTATTTCATGTCAATTATTCAGGATTATTTTTCTATTGCAGAGATAGTTACATAAGATATACAATTAGGAAAATATAGCGGTACAATCGGAAAAATTCGTATAACAGTGAGCGCAGAGCATTTGCGGACTGGGAAAAAAACTGATATAATAATTTTTAATAGGCGATAACGCATTTGTTTTTCAACGTTGGCGGGCAACGCTCGAGCGTAAATGTCGCCGTAAAATGCAAGACATACAGAGTCGGTTGAGAAAGTTTGGCAAAATGCGACGTGTTTTAGCGGTTGTGCGGCTTTCAGGTTGCAAAGTTGTCCGTTTAAGGAGAATATAATGGCAGAAAAATATAGCAAAGAGCTGATGAGCGCACTTATGGAAATGATGCAAATTATCAGGAAATTTGAAGAACGAGTACAAACTCTCTTTTCAAAAGGTTTAGTGCACGGTACGACACATTTGGGAATAGGCGAGGAGGCGACGGGCACGGGCAGTATGATGGCAGTTAACAAAAACGATTATTTGCTGGCGACGCACAGAGGGCACGGGCAGGCGCTTGCAAAGGGTGTGGATGTAAAGACTGCGATGGCGGAAATTTTGGGAAAAAAAGAGGGCACGAACAAGGGTTTAGGCGGTTCGATGCATATCGCCGACTTTGACAAGAATGTACTTGGAGCAAATGGTATTTTAGGCGCATCGCTGCCCATAGCATGCGGAGTGGCGATGAGCATTAAAATGCGAAATATGCAGGACACGGTAGTAACGGTTTTTGTTGGAGACGGAGCGACAAACGAAGGCGCATTTCACGAATCGATGAATCTTGCCTCGGTGTGGAATTTGCCCATCATGTTTATCTGCACAAACAACCTATACGGCATGAGCACAGCTCTTAATGATGTGACGAAGGAAACGGATCTTACAAAACGTGCAATTCCATATGCTATGAAAAGTTATGAAGTGGATGGCAACGATGTTCTTGCGGTCTATGACACGGTTAAAGAAGCGAGGGCATATATGATAGAGCACGGTGAACCTGTATTTGTAGTGGAAAACACATATAGAACGAGCGGGCATTCAAAGAGCGATGGAAACCTTTATAGAACAAAGGAAGAGATAGACGGCTGGAGGAAACAAAATCCTATTGCCAGATTTTCTCAGGTTATGCTGGAAAGTGGGTTTGCGCAAAACGAACTCGACGAAATAGATAAAAAGACGACAGATATTATCGAAGATGCTACACAATATGCGCTAAATTGTACTGAGCCTACCATAGACAACATCGAAGACGCAGTTTATGCACAATAGGGGGATATGGTTATGATTATTACGTATGCAGAAGCTGTAAGAGATGCGATGTGCGAGGAGATGAGAAGGGACGAAAATGTCTTTTTAATGGGAGAAGATATTGGCGTGTACTGCGGTGCTTTTGGCGTTTCAAAAGGTATGATAGATGAATTTGGAGCACAAAGAGTTATCGACACGCCAATTTCCGAGACTGCATTTGTGGGCGCGGGTGTCGGTGCGGCGATGATGGGAATGAGGCCGATTGTGGAGCTGATGTTTTCTGATTTCATGGCGGTATGTTACGACCAAATTATAAACCAGGCGGCGAAAATTCACTTTATGTTTGCGGGGAAGGCCAGCGTGCCTATGGTGTTAAGAACGCCTTCGGGCGGCGGCACGGGTGCGGCGGCTCAACATTCGCAATCGCTTGAAAACCTGTATTGTCATATACCCGGATTGAAGGTTGTCGCACCCTCGACTCCCTACGACGCAAAGGGTCTTTTAATCTCCTCAATTAGAGATAATAACCCTGTCATATTTCTCGAGCAAAAGAAGCTCTATAGAACAAAGGGCGAGGTACCCGAAGGGGAGTACACAATTCCTCTTGGAGTTGCAGACATAAAGCGAGAAGGAAGGGATGTTACGATAGTAACATATGGAAGAATGGTGCAGATGTGTCTTGAAGTTGCTGAGGATTTTGAATCACAGGGAGTCAGCATAGAAGTTCTCGATCTCCGCTCTCTGGTGCCGCTTGATAAAGATGCTATAGTTAAGTCGGTTATGAAGACGAAAAAACTTGTCGTTGTACATGAAGCAGTCGAATTTGGCGGATTTGGTGCGGAAATTGTGAGCACTGTAGCGGACAGTGAGGCGTTTTACTACCTTGATGCACCGGTAAAAAGAGTGGGAGGGCTTTATTGTCCCGTACCTTTTAACCCACACATTGAAAAAAATGTTTTCCCGACGAACGAAAAGATTGCGGCGACAATCAGAGACGTGCTTTAGGAGGCAGGTGTTATGGTAGAAGTATTTATGCCCAAGTCGGGCATGGACATGCAGGAGGGCACGCTCGTTCGCTGGCTTAAAGAAGTAGGCGACATTGTAGAGATAGACGAGCCGATAATGGAGATCGAAACGGACAAAATAACCATGGAAGCGGAGTCTCCTGCGGCGGGCTTTTTGATTGCAAAAACGGTGGAGGCGGGAGCTACTGTGCCTGTGCTTGCTGTGATGGGCTATATCGGACAAAAGGGCGAAAAAGTTCCCGAAAACATAAAAAATGTGTCGCGGGAAGCGAATCTTGAAGCTATCGAGAAACAAAATGAGGCAAAAATAACGGTAAAACAATTTTCAAACGGAAGCCACATTGCCGCCACGCCCTACGCAAAGAAGGTTGCCGGCGAGCTTGGCATTGACCTTTTCCAAGTTGTTCCCGGCGGAAAGCATGGAGAAATTCTTGCAAAAGACGTTATATCGACACAGCAGGCGAAAAAAGGTGCACACGATTTGGATGTGGTTTTTTCAGGAGCTTCGGGGTGCGAAGATGCGTGCAGGGTTAAGGGGGCGGATGAACATAAAGATTGGGCAACACAACGCGGAAAAACTTCGGCAAAACCGATTAGCACAATGCGCAAGGTTATCTCGCAAAGGATGACAAAAAGTCATCAGGAAATTCCAACTGTGACGCAACATGTCAAGGTGGACGTGACGCAACTGCTCGAAATGAAGGCACGTATAAACGAAAATATCGAGAGTAATATCTCGCTAAACGACTTGATATTAAAAGTGGTAGCACAGGCGGTGAAAGAACACGAGTGTGTGCGAACAACAATTGAGGGCGGAGAATATATTGTAAAAAGTGATGTTAATATTGGGTTTGCGGTGGGGCTTGAAGATGGACTTCTTGTGCCCGTAATAAAAAATGCCGACGCAATGTCGCTTTCTGACATATCTGCGCAGGCAAAAAAACTTGCTAAGTCGGCAAGAGAGGGGAGCATAAAGCCGCAAAATCTATCGGGGGGCACATTCACAGTTTCAAACCTCGGTATGTTTGACGTTTATGCATTTACCCCGATAATAAATCAGCCCGAAGCCGGAATTTTAGGTGTATGTTCGGTCGAAGATGAGCTGGCGCTTGTGGCGGGCGAAGTTGTCGTGAAGAAAAAAATGATGATCTCTCTTACATACGACCATAGAATTATGGACGGTGTGGGTGCGGCGAAGTTTCAACTCAGAATAAAACAACTGCTCGAAAATCCCGTGCATATGCTCGTTTGAACTGCAATATTAATATCCGTTCGGATGGTTTTTGTGCCAATTCCATGCAGAACTTATTATTGTCTCAAGATCGTCGTACTTTGGCTTCCAACCGAGTATGTCCTTTGCTTTTTCGCTCGAAGCCACCAATACTGCGGGATCTCCTGCGCGCTTTTCGCAAATGACCGCCGGGATTTCATGTCCGGTTACACGTCTTGCAACTTCGACTACTTCTTTAACCGTGAACCCAACTCCGTTTCCAAGGTTAAATATGTCGCTTGCTCCTCCGCCTTTGAGGTATTCGTATGCCAAAACGTGCGCCTTGGCGAGGTCTGATACGTGAATGTAGTCTCTTATACAAGTTCCATCCTTTGTGGGGTAATCATCTCCAAATATACTGATGCATTCCCTTTTTTCGTTTGGAACTTGTAAAATCAGCGGAACAAGATGTGACTCAGGGTTGTGAGCCTCTCCTATTGACCCGTCTTCATACGCGCCGCAAGCGTTAAAATATCTTAGCGAAGTGTATCTTATATCGTGAGCTTTGTCCGTCCAGGATATCATCTTTTCCATGGACAGTTTAGTCTCTCCGTAGGTGTTTGTCGGAAGAGTTCGGTCCGTCTCTTTTATCGGGATGTTTTCAGGTTCTCCGTAAGTTGCGGCGGTTGAGGAGAACACTATGTTCTTCACGCCGTGTTTAACCATACTTTCAAGCAATACCATTGTGCCGTAGACGTTATTTTCATAGTATTTAAGGGGAACATCCATGCTTTCGCCGACAAGCGAACACGCTGCGAAATGAATAACCCCGTCTATTTTGTTGTGCGCAAAAAAATTATCTAAAAACTTGCCGTCTCTTAAATCTCCGTTAACAAATTTTGCTCTTTTGTCGACGGCGGGCAAAAATCCTGTCTGTAAATTATCAACGACACAAACGTCGTAACCTTCGTTGCAAAGAACCTTTACCGCGTGCGAACCGATGTATCCTGCGCCGCCTAATACTAATATGCTCATACTACCTCCAATTTTTTTCTGCCGGAGTTTGCTCATCCGTTATGATGATGTCTTTAGGTGCAATAGACGCCCGGGTGTTTATCAGTAATCATCCCAAATCCGCAAACGCTGTATGCTATCGATGTAGCTAGTATCCATCTTGCATTTAAGATTATTCGTCCTCAGGGTTGTCTAAGTGCACAGCGATAATTATAACTAACACACGACACATTTGTCAAGAGTTCCAAGCATACCCATGCAATCCTACACCCAAACAAATCGCTTTGCCTGCGGGCATTTATAAAAACATAGACGCTAAGATTTTGCTTCACGGTAGAAAAAGATTAGCGGTGTATTTATGCTAAGTCGGAGTTCATTTTTTTGATTTTGCTTCTTAGTATCAAATATTGGATGAGCCATACGACAATGCATATTGCTGTAAATATTCCAAAGTAGATGAGAATTCCCATTACGTTGTGCGGCATCCAGTGCGAAAAATAGGCAATTGGCATCATTGCGATTGAGGCGAAAAGAAAATACAGCCCAGATTGCTTGACTATGCTCCAACTATCCATCTCCCATATAACAGAAATGCCTGCAAAGGCCGCGCCCAACATCCCGCATAACAAAGTCTGAAACAACACCGCGCCGATTTCACTGCCCATGACCAGTATAAGGGAGGGAACAGCGGGCGAGTAAAATCCGTCCGCGAGGGTGAGCGAAATCATTATCGTGATAACAAAACCGAGTGCAATCCCCATAGGGAAACCTATAAGTGCTCTTGTTATAATCTTTTTTTTCATTTTATTTGCCTCCAATGCCTAAGATTTGTTTAATTGAGCTAACGTAGCGCCTTGATACATATGACGAGTCGCCGTTTGTGAGCTTTACGCAGATTGTGCCCGTGAAACTGAGATCAAACTCCATTACTTTCTTTAAATTAACGATCTCTGCATTTGAAATGCGCACAAAGTGATGTGGGTTGAGCCTATCTATTACTTCATAAAGAGGAATCTTTAACAGATACTCTTTGTGTTCATCCGTAACCAAAAACACTTTTTTTGTACTTGAATACACTTTAATAACTTGATCTTCTTCGATGATACTTGCTCTGCCCTCCAAAAAGCCCACAAGCAATTTTGGATGTTCTTGGGAAATTTTGTGGATTAAATTATCCACTTCTTCGCACATTGTCGGAGTTTTTATCAACACCTCCGGTTCTTTAAGCATCGAGTCAATCTCAACATTTATCTTCAACTCTCAATCCCCCCTTCGATTGCCTTAAGTATAAATTATATTTTCGCGCTTGTCAGTAGATTTTCGATAAATGGTTGATTGTGAAGGATAGGCGGTATTATAAAGGTAGTTCAGCGCCGCTTAACATTCCACATCTCGAAATCCTGAAATTTTTGCCGTCTGCCAAAATTTGATTGTTGTGGCACTAAAAACAATGCATCATCAAACCGTGCAAACAGCTTGCATGGATTTGCGTAGTTTGCATAGAAAAGGTATTGACATGACTTTATAATATGTTATAATTATAACTAAATATAACATTATTGATTTTAAGGTATATTTCAGGAGGTCAAACATGAGCACCAGTGATGTAAGACGAAATAAAATGTTGGAATATGTTAGGAAAAAACATACAGCGAGCATTAAAGAACTGAGCACCAAATTCCCGGATATTTCCACTATGACGATACACAGAGATCTCGACGTGCTGTGCGCCGAGGGTGTATTGATTCGCATAAGGGGCGGTGTTCGATATCCCGAATATAACGGAGAGCTCAAGATATCAGAGCGGCAGACAAAAAACAGTTCCGAGAAAAATGCAATAGTAAAAAAGGCATATGAACTGCTCAAAAATCGCTGCTCGGTTTATTTTGATTCCGGTACAACCATGCTGGCATTTGCAACGAATATGCCGGATATGGATTTAAACATTCTTACAAGTTCACCGGCGGTGGGGCTTGCGGCGCTTTCAAAGCAAAAGTGCAGTATTTCACTGCTTGGTGGGAATATCAACCGAGACAATTGCTCAATATCGGGAAGCAATGCAACGGAGATGATAAAAAATCTAAATATAGATATTGCATTTATGGTGCCAACCGGTTATTACCCGGGGGTTGGGTTCACCTGCGGAAACGAACAAGAAGCGCAGTTAAAACGGCTTGTGATAAAAAAAGCGTCTACAGTAGTAATGCTTACAGACAGCTCAAAGTTTAATCAAAAACTCTTGTACACCTTTGCAACGGAATCCGAAATTGATTATTTTATTACGGATAGCGAAATGGGAGAAGAGATTATTTTAGCCCTACAAGATACAGACGTTACAATTATTTAAGGAGGAGCATATGGCGCAAACGGTAATAATGCCAAAGCAGGGAATTACAGTGGAATCCTGCATCATCACGAATTGGTACAAAAAAGAGGGGGATTTAGTCTCCGAGGGGGATTTGCTCTTCGGATATGAAACGGACAAGGCGACTTTTGATTGTGAAAGCACGGCCGCCGGAACGCTACTTAAAATCCTCTTTGAAGACGGAGAAGAAGTTCCGGTTCTCGTGGATGTCTGCGTAATCGGCGAGGCGGGCGAGGATGTTAGCTCGTATGGAGGTGCATCGCAAACAAAAGAGCCGGTGCAAGAAGTGGCGGAAGTGAAAACCGAAGCCGTTCAAGCCACCAAGGTTGCGGCTGCGAGTACAGCAGACGGAGAATATAAGATCTCTCCCCGAGCAAGAAACTTTGCTAAGGACAAGGGCATCGACGCAAAACTTGCAATTCCCACCGGCCCGAACGGCAGAATCATCGAGCGTGACGTGAGAGATTTGGCGGCAAACACCCCCGCAACGGCGGGAATGAGCGAAGGTCTCGCAGGAACGGGTCTCGGTGGAAGGGTTCGAGCGGA
>CAYJIQ010000079.1:0-370 GCA_964370275.1 uncultured Christensenellaceae bacterium | reverse complement strand
CATCTGCACCTGTAGGCGAACCTTGCCCCTGCGAGTACGAGGATGTGAAGCTGACGGGCATAAGAAAGGCGATTTCGAAGGCTATGATGAATTCGCTTACCACTACAGCGCAGCTTACAAACAACTGCTCCTTTGATGCGACGGCGATTATGGAGTATAGAAAAGTTCTCAAAAATGCACCCGAATTGACGGGCGGCGTGAACATTACCATTGGCGACATTCTGCTGTATGCGATTTCCCGTGTGCTTCCGAATCACGGTGATCTAAACGCACATCTTAACGGCGATGTAATGAGAAAGTTCAGCGACGTGCATCTGGGAATGGCGGTGGACACTCCTAGAGGTCTCATCGTTCCCACCATAAGATATGC
>CAYJIQ010000078.1:0-8293 GCA_964370275.1 uncultured Christensenellaceae bacterium | reverse complement strand
ATTTATGTATGCACAGGTACATCTTCTCGACTAACAACCTTTCCATGGAAAAACTGTCCCTGTCAAAACGCCTGTCGTCACACAAAAATCGTACGCACCCTCTTTGTGCAGAGTTTCAAGATAAATGTCCGTTTGATCGTTGTATTCAAAGTTAACCCGTTCGTGCGTCTTTTTAAATTCGGGGATGAGTCTGTGAGGAAGTGCCGAAACCACCCCAAACGCAAAACCTAAGCTTATGTTTTCGATGGGAACTTCGGTTAGGTGAGTGATATGCTCAAAAAGATATTCTTTTCTTTCTAACATGTGTCTGCATTCTGCAAGGAAAAACAAACCGCACTCTGTGGGCGTTATCCCTTTTTTCGTCCTCTGCAACAATGAACAGCCAAGCTCTCCCTCCAAGTCTCTTATAACCTTAGATACGCTCTGTTGTGTTACGTAGTTAGTCTCTGAAGCCTTGCTTATACTACTTTGTTCGCACACGGCGATATACAGTTCCATCTGCCTGAATGTCATCTCAATACCCTCTTTAATCTCGGCACATTTACGCAACCGGCATATTGTATATAATACAACATGGAGCTAATTTGCACAAGGTTTTATAGTCGTTGCGAGCACGAGGTCGCGACAGGAGGGATTAGGAAGTATGGTTTCTGACATTAGCGTAAACTAAACCATTTTCCGGACATCGCTAAAAACTCTATGCACAAATCTTTTTCGCTGAAAACGGCTCGTTTTTTATCACAAAGCCTATGATTGATTATAGATGCAAAGACTTTGTGGGACATGCCTCAACACACTTAGAACAAAGAATGCATTCCGTTGCATTTTTTCTTTTCCGCGAATTGCTTACCATATCTACTTCCATAGGACAGACTTTTTTGCATTTATTACATGAGATGCATTTTGAAGTGTCATTTTTTACCCTTATTACCGAAAAATAGCTCATTGGTTTTAAAAAGACAGTAATAGGACAAACATATTTGCAAAAGGCACGGTTATCCCTACAAGTATATGCAAGGATAATGCCGACAATGTAATACACCACATTTCCAATTATAAAACTCCATAGCATTATTGTTTCCAAGTTCTGTACTCTTGATATGAATAAACTGCTCACAAAAGTTAATGAAAATGCAAAAACTATGTATTTAACATAACCAAATTTCTTTTTCCGAGGCACCGGTTGCTTGTAGGGTAGTAAGTCCAAAATCATAGCAGTCCAACATGCGTATCCACACCAACCGCGACCAAACACAAGCGGTCCAAATATTTTTGCGACAACATAATGTATAACCGCCGCCTCAAACACACCAAGAAAAAGATAGTACCACAATCCCTCGATTTGCATATTTTCATTATTAATAATGCCGAGAAAAACAAGCATGTATAACCCGACGGCAAACTGCACAGCATTGCGTGCGTACTTGAGTTTTTTTGCAAATAGAACCAAACCGGCGGACAAACATATTCCGATATACGAGAAATTGAACAAATAAAAAATGTTGTCAAGCGTTAACCACAATACTACGGCAATTGCTTCAAATATAGCAAATATGACCATTGCTGCTGTGTATTTTTTAATGTCTCCTACCTCCTTTGCGCCAAATAAATAATCCTTACCCAATCATATCACAACACACATCCGTCATCAACGTAAAAGGCGACAGACTTCACACCAACCTGCCAAAATATCCCGGGGGCATCAAAAAACATGCACGCCTAGGCACAAGATTTTAAGGCCTCTGAAGTTTATCTTAAAAAAAGTTGCCAAAAAAACGCAAATCATTCCAACGAAGAAAACAAAAACCCCTCTGGTTTTTTTAGAGGGATTTTGCATTTGATGTTTTTATAGACTCTCTCAGAAGAATATTTCTACTCTCCAGAATTATAAATTGATAGTGGAGTTACGAAAGAAACATCAGTGCTGTCAATTTCCTTTTTATCGATGTACACGAACACTTCAAACGCATTTAGCATGTTGCGCTTTGTAATGATGTCCTCGCTGTCCCCAAACATGTTTTTTCTGTCTTTTGTGAGTAGTAGCGATTTTTTTGCAAGTTTTAGCGCATGATCGGGGTAGTGGGTATTAAATATGCACGAAATATTTTTTTCGTGCGCCAACAGTTCTATTGTGTTTAAGATAACCAGTTGGTTTTTAAAATCCAGACTGCTTTCAGGCTCGTCCAACACGAGAATGCGAGGCTCTGCCACAAGCGCACGTGCGATGAGTATCATCTGATATTCCCCACCGCTCATCTGAGAACACAGTTTTTTTGCCATATGCGAAATGCCCAGTTCTTCCATGGCACTCTTTGCCTTTTCGTAGTCTGCTTTTTTTGGCTTTGCGATGAGTCCCATGTGTGCATTTCTTCCAAGCACGACCATGTCGAGTCCGGTATAAGAAACGGCTTTGTTTTTTGCTTGCGGAACGTACGCTATGTTTTTCCAAAGTTCACGGTGTTCTATTTCCCTTATGGTTTTATCACCCACTATGGTTGTTCCTTGTTTCCATTTTAGCAGTCCCATCATACATCTGAGCAATGTGGTTTTTCCTGCGCCGTTAGGGCCTAAAATCGCCATAATCGTTCCGGAATCGAGAGTGAAATTCACATCGTCTAAAATCAAATCTTTTTCGGTATAACCAAACGTTCCATTTTTAACTCCGAACTTCATAGATTAGCACCTCCCGTCCTGCGCAATAAAATAATAAACAACGGTGCTCCTATAATTGATGTAAGAATCGTGATTGGAATTTCCGCCGATGTTCCCGCCCTGGCAAAAGTGTCAATCAGCAAAAGAAACGTTGCCCCAAAGCTGATAGCGGCAGGAATTAAATCCTTGTTGTTGCTGCCAAACAGCATCCTGCAAACGTGAGGGATTAAAAGCCCAACCCATCCGATTTGACCGCAAAGCGAAACACATGCGGCGGTTATCATGGTTGCCGCAACGCCCACTACTATGCGCATCGCGAACACATTGACACCCATAGCCTTTGCTTCGTCTTCGTTTAGCATGAGTATGTTGAGTTTCCATCTGAGTGCAAACAGCGTAATCATGCCCACAATCATAAACGGAGCGGCAATAGCAAGACTTCCGTAGCCGATATTTGCCAAGCTGCCCATGAGCCAAAACGTGATAGCCGGCAAGGTTGAGTTTGGATCTGCCACCATCTTTACGATGGACACCCCTGAGTCAAAGAGAGCCGCTATGACAAACCCCGCAAGAATTACCATTATTATACTAAGTGTATTTTTCCTGTTGCTGATAAAATAAGTCAGAATTACCGCAAGAAATCCCATTGCAAGGCCTGCAAGTTGAACAAAAAACAGCCCCGCCCCAAAATATAGGGCGGTCGCCGCTCCAAAACTTGCGCCTGCGGATACTCCAAGGGTATCGGGAGTGGCCAGAGCATTTGAAAAAATGCTCTGGAATGCACCGCCCGCCACGGATAACCCCGCACCGCAGAGAACGGCTAAGATTATTCGTGGTAGTCTTATGTTGATAAGAGTAGTGTATATTTGTGGATCTACGCTGTCAGGGCCGTTAAAAATGAGATTCCATAGAGATTCGACTATTTCAAACGGCGATATATACAGCCTTCCGATGCCCATGCAAATTATTGCAGTGGTAACAGGAATGGCTATAAGTAGCGTATTTCTGATTTTTTTGTTACTTAACAGAGTGCGCATTCACTTTACCACGCATAGTCGCCCGTCGGGTAATAAATCTGTTGCAAATCTTCGTCCGAAACGGTAATTTCAAAGTTGTCCATGAAGTATTCTTTGATCTCCGTATCAAGATCGTAATCGGCATAAACTTCGGGATACATTGTCGTTGCCATCCAAAGAAGCGCAAGCGACGAATCTGCCGACGGTGGATACCAATGGTACGTTCCCATGGGGAATTTATACACCCGCCCATCTTGAACCGCCTTTACAGTGCTCCAATCGTGTCCTTCTCCCGCCGTGTTGTTATAAAAATCTTCGGGAGTATAAGGAGAAAAACTACCAAGATAGATGACATCGGGATTTTTTCCGTAGATGTATTCCATGTCCACTTCTGCCGAAAATGCCGTCTGATCGTCCGTTAGATAATTTCCGCCCACTGTCAACACCCAGTATTTTGAAAAGCTCTGACCTGAAGCTGTTATGGTTTTGTCTGCATAGTTTGTAAGCATTAGTACATTTTCTTTATCTTCTTCGGGAATTTCTGCGGCTTTTTCCATAATGCTAGCTTCAATTTCGCTTGCATATGCAACTATCCCCTCGGAATTTGTTTCTGTACCCATAACTTCACCGATAAGCTCAATCCAGTCGTTTGCTGTTTTTACCGGGTTGTAATTTTCGTCTTCGTAAATTGTTGTGCTAAAGTTTACACAAGGAATTCCCGCCGCAACGCACGCATCGTAATACTCGGGTATTTGTCCATGGTTAAGCACAACATCCGGCTCCAACATAATCAGTTCTTCGGTATTAATCGCATAGTCCACGATGAATCCTGAAGGAATGTCGGCAAGTTCCGGATACGCTCGATTCAAAATCGAGTTAACCGCCTCAGCCTGTGCGGAAGGGTCGATTCCTACAAGCTTGTCTGTAGATTCCATTGCCATACAATAAATTGACACCAAAGGAGTTAGCCCGGCAATAACCACCCGATTAATTTCCGTTGGAATTTCAACTTCATATCCGAGCGTATCTGTAATTATTCTGGTTTCTGATGCTTCTTCGGTAGGTTCGGTTTCTTCTGATGGTTGTTCTGTCGGTTCAGGTTCGGTTGCTTCCTCGGACTCAGTTACGCTCTGCGAGGGTTCGGCTTCTTGTGCGGGTGCGCAAGCGGTAAATATTAATGTTACGCACATTATGACAGTGATCAGCATTGATATGCTTTTTTTCATGTTGTTCCTCCTTAAGATGTTTGCATAAATTTTTTAGCAGCTGCTCGCGATTAGTTAGCATAAACTAACTTTATGGTCATATTATCACATTGTTGTAAATAATGTCAACTGTTTTATTGGTGATAAAAAAACTTTATTATAAACTACTCCGGCTTTGCCACTGTAAGCATCATCTTAAAGTTTTCGATCGCGCGCAGTGCATGCGGTGTTTTTGCGGGCATGAGAATGCTTTGACCCTCGCAAAGGTTAAAAATTTTGCCGTCTATATCAATCTCGGCTTTGCCTTCTAAAATCTGAACAAGCGCATCTCCCGTCGAGCTGTGCGAAGCGATGCGCGCATCCTTGTCAAATGCCATGATTGTAAGTGTAAAACTTTCCCTTTGGACGAGCGACTTGCTTGCAACGCCTCCCGCTTCGTAATCCACCGCATCTGCTAATTTTATAACTTCACCCTCATCGATCTTTTTAATAAATTCTCCCATGCTATTATCTCCTTGGTTTATTTTTGAACTGATTTGCAATATTTTACTTTTAGTTTTTGAATGTACTCTGTGAATAAGACCATTCGGGATTCCCAATATTTCGCCGTATTTTGCAGAAATATCGCTGTGATGTCTTACCGCCATTTCACCCTCCAGAACATAAATCAATATATCCTCGCTGTTTGCCTGTTCGCTGACACTTTCGCCTTCATCAAACGAGAAGAGGGAGAAGGTTACTTCTTCATCTTGGTATAAGAATTTACTTACTATTTGAAATCGCTTATAACTTATCTCATCAATAAGCTTAAACGCCGTCATTTTCTCCATGAATTGCTCATTCCTTTCACTCGTGTAGATTAAAAAAAGCGACCTCATTGCCTTGGGGTATGGTATAGTAAAAATTAGCTACAAGGTCGCAAAATTAATTCTAGTGGCAGGAACAACCGCCGTCCACGTATAGGTGCATGGGGTAGGAGAGGTACTCGACATCTGCGAGTTTTTCTACCGTTACAAATCCCGGCATTGCTGTCATGATGGTGGGAATTCTATTTACTATTGTTGCGCAGGTGTGTTCAACCGTAGCGGGTTTTTGCACAAAGAAAGTAGTATCCGGCTCGCCGATTATCTTCCAGTCGCACATGTCACCATCTTCGGGGCCGTAGACCTTGCCGATGCATTGTGTCTCGATGACCGGCCCTTGGAAAGTCTCGGTTGTGACAACCGCACTCATGCCGATGCACGTTCCCTTGGGAATGCTCTTACCCATCGTCTGCGAATAAACATCTTCTTCGCTGAAATACGGAACGCACTTTTGCGTCTGAGATTTTATCGTCCACCCCATCTTTGAGCAGAGCGCTTCGTTTGAATTCCAAACGTATGACGGTTCAAGCACCTCCGGATGCGCTATTTTTGCTTCAAATTCCTCGGGGGACATGTCCACACCGTGAGCTTGTGCAAGCGCCAAACCGTAGTCCTCTACATTGTAACTGACAGCACCTTCGATTTTATTGATTTTATGAACGCCACCCGCAACGCAGCCTATCATGTTAATCCAGTAGATATCCTGCATTCCGGCGCCCACTATTGTGCACCCAGTCTCTTTTGCCATCCTGTCGAGCTTGTTTGTGAGTTCGGAGGATGTTGTCCAGGGTTATATTGCCTCTTCGCAGGTTGTCACTACGTTTATTCCGCGAGCTGCACACTTTTCAAAGTGCGGATATACATCGCCCATAAAGCTAAATAATGTCAAAATTGCAATATCAGCATCGCAGTTGTCGAGAACTTTGTCCGCATCCGACTCGATTTTCACTCCGAGTTTAAATCCAAGCTCGGCAAAATCTCCGACATCCATGCCCACAACTTCGGGGTTTACATCTATTGCACCGACGATTTCTGCACCTTTTTCATAAAGGTAGCGCAAGATAACTTTAGACATTTTACCACAACCGTACTGAACTACACGAATTTTTTCTTTGTTCATAATAATCTCCTTTACATTAGACAACTTATATAGTTAGGATAAACTAACACAATGCATGTGTCAATATTATTCCCCAAAAAAAATAAATAAAATCTATTGCAAGGGATAAACTATTAATATATAATATCAATAAAGTTAGCTTGAGCTAACCAAAAACAACTAAGGAGAATTATACTATGTCGATGATCGGAAAAGAAGTTTTAGATTTTAAAGTACAGGCGTATCTTGATAATGCTTTTAAAGAGGTTACAAAGGCTGATATCATGGGAAAGTGGAATGTGTTTTTCTTCTATCCTGCAGACTTTACATTTGTTTGTCCCACAGAGCTTGAGGATTTGGCGAACAAGTATGACGAATTTAAAGAAATCGGTTGCGAAATCTACTCGGTTTCCTGCGACACTCACTTTGTTCACAAAGCATGGCACGATGCTTCAGAGACTATAAAAAAGATTAAATACCCTATGCTGGCTGATCCTACAGCGGCACTGGCAAGAGACTTTGATGTTATGATAGAGGATGCGGGAATCGCAGAGAGGGGCACTTTTATCGTGAACCCCCAGGGAGAAATCGTTTCATATGAAGTCCTTGCGGGTAACGTTGGCAGAAATGCGGACGAGCTTTTTAGAAGAGTACAGGCTCTTCAATTCGTTGCGGAACACGGCGATGAAGTTTGCCCGGCAAAGTGGAAACCGGGTGCAAAGACGTTAAAACCAAGCCTTGATTTGGTTGGAATGCTCTAAATAAACTCCTAAAAGGAAATCACATGGTTGAAATAGATCATGTGATTTTCTTGCTATTAGAGAAAAGAGGTCATATGATAAATGATTTTTTACGACGCTATAATTGTGGGTGGAGGCCCCGGGGGACTGTCCTGTGCTATATACATGGCACGTGCAAAATACAAAACACTGGTGCTGGAAAAGGAAAAGTTCGGCGGACAGATTACGATAACGTCAGAAGTGGTAAACTACCCGGGTGTTTTTCACACCAGCGGAGAAAAGCTGACAAAAGAGATGCAAAAACAGGCAGAGGCCTTTGGGGCAGAATTTCTCATTTCAGATGTTCTGGGATTTAAAAAAGACGGAGAGATGTACACGGTTAAAACCGACAAGGGCGATATTAAAACCCTCGGCATAATAATAGCAAGCGGTGCTTCCCCAAGAATGGTCGGTTTTAAAGGTGAGGACGAGTTTAACTCCTTTATCATCGGGCTTTACAATGCGGCGGGCCCCGGGCAAAAGATTGCACCCGAGGATTTGGAGCAGATAAAGGCGATTGATAAAAAAATACACATTGACATAGCGGCGACACTTTCCTGTACCAATTGTCCCGAGCTGGTAATGGCGGCAGAGCGCATAGCCCTTGAAAATGAGAAAATTACCCTTGATATCTATGATCTCTCGCAATTTGAAGATTTGAAGCAAAAGCACAACATAA
>CAYJIQ010000077.1:0-8295 GCA_964370275.1 uncultured Christensenellaceae bacterium | reverse complement strand
ACCGTTTTACCATATACTTCGTTTAGGATCTGACCGAAGCTATTGTAAAGTGCAGAAAGACCGCAGAAAATTCCGACATATCCCGCTACCATCGTGATGCTGTGGTTGCCCGAGAAGTCGCCGATTGCAAGAAGGAAAAACAAAGCTGTAAGCGAAAGGAAAACCACACGGTTTGCGACGCTCTGTTTAAGCGTTCCGACAAACATGAAGAGGGTGAATATTCCCCATAAAAGCAGGTAAAAACCCATGCTTGTAAGGTCTGAGGGATATTGTGAGAACGGGTTGCACCAGATTACGATGAGTGACCACCAAAAAGCTCCGTATGCACAAAAAGCTGTAGCTCCAAATGTGTTGCCCGTCTTAAACTCCATTACACCGGCGATTATCTGACATAACCCACCAAGAGCAAAGCCCATCGAGATTATAACGATGCTCAAAGAAATAATTCCCGAGTTGTGCAAATTTAACAGCACTGTAGTCAGTCCGAACCCGAGAAGTCCTAGGGGTGCGGGGTTTGCGATTTTTGTAGACATTTTTTCCTCCTAAATAGTACGGTTTTGTAAAGTACCTAAGATATAATACCACTATATTGTGCTATAATCAATGATAAATTTTAAGAAATTTGACTTTTTTTGAAATAAAATTGAAGTCACATTTAAGTTGGAATGATTGATAAAAATTTAACAAAGTTTACAACCAAAAAACCGCAATCACTGTTGCGGTTTTCATACTACTTAGTGAGTGTCTTCCACTGCAAAGTTCTTTTCAATGGAGTCTACGTCTACACTGTCGATAAATGAATCGACATCTTCAAACATGTCTATATCGATTGTGGAAAAGTCGCCTAAGCCTTCTATGGCGATAGGTTCGACATTTTCGCTGAGCGCAATTGCAACTTCCTCATAAATTTCTGCCTGGGTTTCGTCGTACTCAAGTAAGAACTGTTCAACTTTTTCGCCGAGTGGCATGGAGGTTGATGCGCCGGGCTTGGTGACACACAAGGATGCCACAGCACTTGCATATCTTATCGCCTCGGGCATTGGCTTTTTATCTTCAAGTGCCTTTGCAAATCCGCCAATAAATCCGTCGCCGGCTCCCATAGTGTCCACAAGGTTAGGTGTGAACATAGCAGGGTATGATTTGTAGTCCATAGGTCCTTGATATACAAAACAGCCTTTTCTGCCCATCGTAATGATAATTGTTTTTGCACCAAGATCTGCAATTACCTCTGCTGCCGCAAGTGCAGAGATGTCGTCTGTGGGGTCAATACCGGTAATTACAGACGCCTCTTTATCGTTCAAAACTACGTAATCTACGTACATGAATAGTTGAACTGCGTACGAAGAAAAGGGGACAGGGTTAAGAATAACTTTACAGTCATATTTTTTTGCAAAAGCAACAGCTTGAAAAACGGCCTCTGCGCTTGTCTCAAGCTGTACTATAAGAACAGAGGTATCTTCAAAAAGAGGCTCTGCCCGAAGAACGTCAGCTCGCGTGAATCTTGCATTTGCCCCCGCGGCAACAACGCCAGTTCTACTGTCCCTGTCATCTATTAATACGAGCTCGACACCCGTCTTTGCACCTTCGTCGGAAAGGATGAATGAAGTATCAACTCCGCTTGTCTCAAGGCATTCTATAAGATAAGTTCCCATTGCGTCTGAACCTACTTTTGCCACTATCGCGGTCTGTGCACCGCACCTAGCTGCCGCTATGGACTGATTTGCGCCCTTTCCGCCCGGACTCTTAAAAAACTTTCCACCAAAAAGCAACTCTCCTTGCTCGGGTAAACGCTCCGTCAAACAAATGTAGTCGACATCGCAGCTCCCAACTACAGTAATCATATATAACACTTCCTTAATAATTAATGTAAAATATCTGCATATATACAGTTTTTCACTATGCTACATAAATAATATACTCCTAAAAGTTAAAAATGTCAATGGTTTTTTTGGCAAAAAAAAGAGAGCAGATACTCTCTTTTTACAATGCAAAATTATTTGCTTAACTCTCTATCCATCGCCTTTGCTGCGTCTTTACCTGCACCCATAGCAAGAATAACAGTTGCGGCTCCGGTTACAGCATCATCGCCGGCATATACATGCTCAAGACTTGTAAGTCCCTCTTGGTCTGCTATAATTCCGCCCCAGCTTTCCGTGTCAAGTCCGGGCGTTGTATCCTTGATAAGTGGATTGGGGCTTGTGCCGACAGCGACTATTACCGCTTCAACATCCATGATGTATTCGCTTCCTTCGACGGTGACAGGTCTGCGTCTTCCGCTTTCGTCAGGCTCGCCAAGCTCCATCTTCACGTTCTCCATGCCCGTAACCCAACCTTTTTCGTCTCCTAAAATTCTCGTCGGGTTTGTAAGCATGTGGAACTCTATGCCCTCTTCCTTTGCGTGGTGAATCTCTTCAACTCTTGCAGGCATTTCCTTTTCCGAACGTCTGTAAACTATGTACACGTTCTCAGCGCCCATTCTCTTTGCGCATCTAGCAGCATCCATAGCCACGTTTCCGCCGCCGATTACGGCAACACTCTTGTATTTTTTCATAGGTGTAGCGTAGTTCGGGAACTGATACGCCTTCATGAGATTAATTCTTGTTAGATATTCGTTCGCCGAATAAACACCGCTGTATCCTTCTCCGGGGATTCTCATAAACCTTGGAAGTCCCGCTCCCGAGCCTATGAATATTCCTTTATATCCCATTTCCTTAAGTTCGTCTAAGGTAAGTACGCGCCCGATAACCATGTTTGTCTGAAGCTCAACGCCCATCTCGCCAAGCGCATCGATTTCTGTTTGCACAAGACTCTTTGGTAGTCTGAATTCAGGAATTCCGTATACAAGCACACCACCGGGAGTGTGGAATGCCTCAAAGACTGTAACGTCGTAGCCCTTCATTGCCATATCTGCTGCGAAGGTAAGTCCGGCAGGGCCTGAACCTATGGCTGCAACTTTTATGCCGTTTTTCTTGATGTCATGTTTGATAACATGTTTTTGCTCAATAGCATAGTCAGCACAAAATCTTTCGAGTCTTCCGATACCTACCGGATCGCCCTTGATTCCTCTAACGCATTTTTCTTCACATTGCGTTTCCTGCGGGCACACTCTTCCGCAGACTGCGGGAAGCCCGTTTGTTTCCTTGATAATCTCGTAGGCTTCTATAAACTTTCCTTCTTCAACCTTCTTGATAAACTCGGGAATTTGAACCTGTACCGGGCATCCTGAAACACATGGTTTCTTTTTACATCCGATGCACCTAGCGGCTTCTTGCATCGCCATTTCAGGTGTGTAACCAAGAGAAACTTCTTCAAAATTGGTGCTTCTTATTTTTGCATCTGCTTCAGGCATAGCTGTTTTTTCGAGTGACATATTAGGCATCCTATCTACCCTCCATTTTACATTTGTGACGATTCAGAGCCATACCTTCTTCGTCCTTATACATTGCGCTTCTTTGCATAGCTTCATCAAAGTCTACTTCATGACCGTCGAAGTCGGGGCCATCTACACATGCAAATTTAACCTTCCCACCGACCGTAACGCGGCATCCGCCACACATACCGGTTCCGTCTATCATAACCGGGTTCATGGAAACAATGGTTTTAATGTCGAATTCTTTTGTGAGGAGCGACACGTATTTCATCATGATTAGCGGACCTATTGCAATAACGAGATCATACTTTTCGCCTGCTTCAATCTTTTGTCTTAGAATATCAGTAACGAAACCTTTTGTGCCGTTGGAGCCGTCGTCCGTCGCTATAGTGAGCGTCGTTGAAGCCGTCTTTATTTCTAAAGCCTGTGATGACATCAACATGCCTTCCGCTTTCAAAGAGTGCTTTTGCTTGAGGATATGCTATCGCGGTTCCCAACCCGCCACCGATTACAGCTACTTTTTTAACGCTGTCTTCAAAGTGGGACGCAACTCCAAGAGGACCGGCAAAATCCATAATGTGGTCGCCTTCGTTAAACTCAGCTAGGTGAGTTGTTGAAGCACCAACAATCTGGAAAATGATGGTGACTGTGCCCTTTTTCCTGTCAAAGTCAGCAACTGTTAAGGGGATTCTTTCACCGACTTCATCTGTTTTGAGCATGATAAACTGACCGGGCATCGCTTTTTTTGCGACCAGAGGTGCTGAAATTTCCATCAGGACGACCTGCTCGTTTAACATCTGTTTTTTTGTTATGAGATACATAATATTTCCTTTCATATCATAGTCAATATTTTTATATATAAATAATACATCATTTTAATTATAATGACAAGTTTATTATGATGTATTATCCTATAAATCGCATTTTTAAAGCAAACTTTCAGGGAAAGCCGTTCCCTGAGCCAAGTACTCGTCTACGCTTGATTCGCTTGCAACTCCCGTTGGGATTTGGATATATTCGCTTATAAGTTGAGGATCGTCGATTGCTGATATCACCTGAGTAATTGCCTCGTCTGCAATCTGCTTGGGGGAAATTACTATAGATGCGTAATATGTCTTGTCTTTTACCTGCTGCAAAGTCGAAGAGTCCGAGCCTATTGTTATTATTGCTTCAACGGTGCTGGGGGCTATTTCTAAGAATGTCTGAGCCATAATTGTATTTTCCGCAAATACGATGTTGGCGTCGCCGATATCCGTTGATTCAAAACCCGCCAAAGAGTCTTGCTCATGCTCTGAAAAATGTTGTGCGCCAACAAATTCTATGCTCAATTCGTCCGTGTTCTTCTCTTCGAGTTCTGAAACTATTCCATTGTGAATGAGCTGCATGGTGAAGCTATCAGGGGAGCCTTCAAGAGCATATAGTTTCGGGTTTTCAATCTCAAGATCCTTGACAGCTTCTATGCCGAGTCTTGCAATTTTAGCGCCAACTTCGCTGTAGTCCGGGCTTATTAAGCAGTCATATTTTGCATTTATACTATGTATGAGTCCCACAACAGGAATACCCATAACATCTGCTTCCTCAAGAACTGTAGAAAGGTCGTTTATATCCGAAGGAACTATAAGAATGCCCTCTGCTCCTGAGTTTACAAGTTGTAGAATTTGCTCAGCTTGCGAGCTCGAGTCTTCATAGTGAACTTCAAGGGAGTAGCCAGCCGCAGCTGCACTTTCGCCGGCATACTGTGCTATAGCCGAATAAAAATCGCTCTGCGAGGGTAGGCACATCCCGATTATCTTAGGTTGAGGCGTGGGCTCAGGTGTCGCTGTAGCTTGTGGCACCTCGGGGGAAGGTTCCTCTTGCACTGTCGGTGCACAGGAAGTGAGCATTAATATGCTTAATAATGTCAATAAAATCCTTTTCATAAAAGCACTCCTTTTTATAGGGTGCTCTATTAACCGCATGTGTAAACTGCCGGTGTATAGAGTTACCCTCATGACATTTTACCACAAAAATTAAAATAAAAAAATAAAAAACTTGTGAACATTTAGCATATATAATACATATGTTCACAAGTTTTTGCCTGTATAATTTCGATTAGTTCACTGCCGCAGCACCTGCAGCAATTGCTTTTTCGTTAAGAGGCATCAGATGCGCCTTGGACTCGCCAAAACTCCATTTTAGTCTGCTCATGCAAGTCTCAGGTTTTACAACACCGGACTTTTCGATGTATGCTCCGAGCATTACGACATTTGCCGCTTTTGGGTTTCCAAGGTCGTTTGCTAGGTCGTTTGCCGGAACGTAGTATACTTCGATGTCGTCACGAGTTGCCTTTATGTCGATAAGAGAGCTGTTAATGAAGAGCTTTCCTCCCTTTGCAACATAGCTTTCAAATTTCTCAAGAGAAGGCCTGTTCATAACTATTACAGCATCTGCCTCCGCAACTACGGGAGAATCAACATCCTCGTCTGAGATGATGACGCTGCAATTTGCCGTTCCACCTCTCATTTCAGGACCGTACGCGGGAATCCAGGATACGTTTTTACCTTCATCCATTCCTGAGTATGCAAGAAGCTGTCCTAAAAGCAGGACGCCCTGTCCGCCAAATCCTGCACTTATTATCTGTTCTGTCATGGCTAAACCTCCTTCTTTACGCCGAGCGGGTAGTAGGGAATCATGTTTTCCTTCAACCAATCGAGGGACTTTGCGGGAGTCAGCCCCCAGTTTGTCGGGCAGGTAGAAAGAAGCTCGACCAGTGAAAATCCTTTTCCTTCAAGCTGACACTGAAAAGCTTTCTTAATTGCCTTTTTTGCCTTGTTTATGCTTGGAACATCGTGTAGGCTGCAACGCTCTACATATGCCGCGCCGTCAAGAGTTGCGAGCATCTCTGCTACTCTTATCGGAGAACCGCAAAGTTCTTTGTCTCTTCCGTAAGGCGATGTCGTAGTAACCTGACCCTCAAGTGTTGTGGGTGCCATCTGGCCGCCTGTCATACCGTAGATTGCATTATTAATAAAAATCGTTGTGATTTTTTCGCCTCTTGCTGCCGCATGAACGATTTCTGCTGCACCGATAGAAGCCAAGTCGCCGTCGCCTTGGTACGTAAATACGAGGTTTTCGGGGTGGACTCTTTTTGCTCCTGTCGCAACTGCGGGTGCTCTTCCGTGAGCTGCTTCGTACATATCTATGTCAAAGTATTTATAAGCAAAAACCGCACAGCCAACCGGAGCAATTCCGATGGATTTGTCCTGCATGTTAAGCTCTTCAATACATTCGGCAACCAATCTGTGCGCTATGCCATGAGTACAACCCGGGCAGTAGTGCGTTGGCATCTTCATTAATTTTGACGGTTCAAATACAACTGCCATTTATTTGCCCTCCTTTATGCGCAATATTTCATCAAATACCATACCCGGCGTGGGAACAATTCCGCCTCTTGTGCCAAAGAATTCTACCGGTTTAGCTCCGTTGATTGCAAGTTTGACGTCCTCAATCATCTGTCCTTCGCTCATTTCTACGCAGAGGAATGTACTTGCCGTCTGCGCCCTTTGTGCATAGACATCAGAAGGGAAGGGCCAAATCGTTATGGGTCTGATAAGTCCTGCTTTAATTCCCTGCTCTCTTGCTTTTTTAACAGCTGCTTTTGCTACTCTTGCAACTGTACCGTAGGCAGTGAGGATGATATCCGCATCTTCTGTTAAAAACTCTTCATATAGAGTTTCGTTTTTGGTTATTTCGGCATATTTGTCCTGAAGATGTGTCTGAACTTTCTGCATAACCTCAGCTTCGATGTAGAGTGAGTTGATAACAGCCTTAGGTCTGGATTTATCAGCCCAACCTACAGCAGCCCAATCTTTTTTAGGTAGATTTCTGGCCTTTGGTGTCTTAAACTCAACGGGTTCCATCATCTGTCCGATTAGTCCATCGCCAAGAACCATGACAGGAATTCTATATTGGTCTGCAACTTCAAATCCCTCCATTACGAGGTCTGCCGCTTCCTGAACGGAGGCAGGTGCATAAACTACGAGTCTGTAGTCTCCATGACCGCCACCTTTTACGGACTGGAAGTAGTCACCCTGCGAGGGCAATATTCCGCCAAGACCGGGGCCTGTACGCACGATGTTTACTATAACCGCAGGAAGATCTGCACAAGCCATGTAGCTTATACCTTCCTGTTTTAAGCTGATTCCGGGGCTTGAAGACGAGGTCATAACTCTTGCGCCCGCTCCTGATGCTCCGTAAACCATGTTAATGGCAGAGACTTCACTTTCCGCCTGTAAGAAACATCCGCCAACCTGTGGCATGCGCTTTGACATATATTCGGGAATCTGATTTTGAGGTGTTATCGGATACCCGAAGAAAAATTTGCAACCTGACTGTATTGCCGCTTCGGCGATAGCCTCGTTGCCTTTCATTAATTTCTTTTCCATTTTATAATCCTTTCAAGTTTATTTCTCTACGGTAAATACTAAATCGGGGCACATTTTGCCGCACGAAGCACAGCCGATACATGCGGCTTCGTCTGTTATCATAACGGGAAAATATCCTTTTGAATTTGGCTTTTTTGTAGACAACTCAAGGATTTTCTTGGGACATGCTGCAATGCACAGTCCGCAACCCTTGCAAGCTTCTTCGCTAATGGTAAGTTTTGCCATTTCATACTCCTTATTGTATAAATTATTGCCGAGATTTCAGCATAAATGCACTATATCTCACATTGTAATATACCATGTTTTTGCGAAGTTCGCAAGTTTTATTTTATTTTATGTTTACATGTTGATAGTATTTGTTATAATTGACTGAATAAACAACTTTCACTATTCATGTGCCTTTAGCGATTCAACCATGTCTATTTTTTTAAGTTTTCTGTTCATGAGTATGTTAACAAGACAGGTGAACACCATTGTCAGCACTGCTGCGTATACGAAGCT
>CAYJIQ010000076.1:0-8351 GCA_964370275.1 uncultured Christensenellaceae bacterium | reverse complement strand
TTCGTTATTTGCTTTTTCAAATTTTTCGCTCTGATAATCCTCGGCGTTATAAGCCCTAACAACGTTGAGGCCGTCCAAACTTTCCTTTGCGACCTTGTTTATATTGTCGGTCAAAGTTTGTAATTTTTTGAACCTAGGGACTGCAAGCAACAAGCAAATTCCTACGATAAACAGCAATACAACAACTGCAACGCCCGTCGCTATTGTCCACGCACTGCTTTTGTCTGCTATCTTTATTATTGCCCAAATCGCTGTAATCGGCGCTTTTACAATCACTTGCAGTCCCATGACTATAAACAGCTGAACCTGAGTAATGTCGTTTGTAGTTCGCGTTATAAGGCTGGCGGTCGAAAAAGAGTTTACTTCTTTCATGGAAAACCCCATAACTTTGCAAAACATTTTTGAACGAGTTATGAAAGAAAAGTTTGAGGCAATTTTTGCTGCGATAACAGCCACTGCAACCGATATTGCAAGACTTCCGAGCGCACACAACATCATTGCAATTCCTGCTGAATATATTTCACCCATCTGACTACCCTGTGTTTGCACAAGCATAGTAATCTGCGCCATGTAGTCGGGCAAAGCGAGGTCTAAAAATGTCTGCAGACATGTAAGTATCAACACTGCAATTGCAAGCATAGCATCCTTTTTTGATAAGTTTTTAAAAAGTTTAATCATATAATTTCTCCATATCACAAGGCAAATTTTGTTCATAAATCGCCTTTATTTTCTTTAAATCTTCAAACATACTCAGCAACCTCGGTATTCCAAACTCGTCGACGATTTTTTCTGCGGTCTCAAACATACGTTTCTTTGCCTTTTCAGCAAAGCCCCTCCCTTTTTGCGATAGTGCAATCATCTTAACTCTAGAATCCGACTCAGAAGGAATTTTTTCTATGAAATTCTTACTTTCAAGTTTTTTTATGAGAACTGCTACTCTTGCCGAGCTTATTCCCAGCCGTTTGCAAATCTCTGCCGAACTTAAGTCTCTTTGCTCCGAATGCAACAACTTGATAACTGCAAACGCGCCTTGTTCCTTCATCTCTTCAAGCGTTTTGTACGGTCTGTTTTGCTCAAAAAGCTCGAGTGCAAAACATACATCTTGTGTTGTAGCCATATAATATCTCCTCGCTAAATTAACTAACCGAGTATCAGTATAATATAGCTAACTGGGTTAGTCAAGTTTATTCTTGACTTTTCACACAGTTTTCATACACGCCCTATTTTCGTTTTTTATAACCTTGACAAGCTATTATCCGGGAAATTTTTATACTGCAATCTAAATTCTATTTGCTTTTTTTTCAACAATGCGTTAAAATATAAAATTGGCGATGAACTCGCATAAAGGTGTATTAGAAGGGTGAACATATGGTATTTAATTCCTACCTATTCGTTTTGTTTTTTTTGCCGGCAGCGGTGATAGGATATTTTGTCCTAAACAAATTTAAGCAATATAATATAGCAAAGCTTTTTTTAATAGCTATGTCCTTTTGGTTTTACGGGTTTAATAATCCTGACTACCTTCCAATCATCATAAGCAGCATACTTGTCAACTTTGGCCTTAGCTCTATTTTGCTAAAAACAAGCAAGAAATTTCTTAGTCGAATCTTCTTGATAATCGGCATTTTGTTTAATTTGGGAATACTTGGCTACTTTAAATATTACGACTTTTTTATAGAGAACATAAACTCTTTGTTGGGCACAGACTACAACTTGCTCAAGATAATGTTGCCGCTCGGAATATCCTTCTTTACCTTCCAGCAGCTATCTTACATTATAGACAGCTACAAAAAGACCGTACCCAAATACAACATTCTAGACTATTCGCTTTTCGTCACTTTTTTCCCACAGCTCGTTGCAGGCCCTATAGTTCTGCACAGCGAAATAGTGCCGCAGTTTGCAGATAAAACTAAAAAGAAACTAAACTATGAAAACCTATACAAAGGAATCTTTGCATTTGCACGCGGACTTGCAAAAAAGGTTCTTTTAGCAGACATTTTAGGAATTATTGTAAACACAGGATTTAGCGACATTGGTGACTTAGGCACTACCAACGCAATTATAGTAATGCTTTCCTATACTTTCCAAATCTACTTTGACTTTAGCGGTTATTGCGATATGGCTACAGGCATAGGACTAATGTTTAACATCAACATCCCCATGAACTTCAACTCTCCCTACAAATCCACAACAATTGCGGAGTTTTGGAAGAGATGGCACATGACGCTAACCAGGTTTTTTACTACCTACGTATATATCCCGCTAGGCGGAAACAAAAAGGGCGCCGTTAGAACATACGTCAACATCTTTATTGTATTTGTGGTTAGCGGATTTTGGCACGGTGCAAACTGGACTTTTATCGTATGGGGTATTGCACACGGTGTCGCAATGTTGATAAACAAACTGTTTAAAAAGGGCATAGATAAGATAAACCCTGTCTTAAACTGGATTATGACCTTTGCATTTGTCAACCTGACGTGGGTAATTTTTAGGGCTGAATCGCTAAAAGATGTGAGTGCATTCTTTAAAGAGCTTATATCCCTAGACTTCACACCCATTTCAAGCAAGTTCTTTGATGCACTAAGACCTGCAGAAATTGACTACGCTCTTACAAATCTGGAGCCGCTTACCCAGTACATCGGAAACATATGGTTTGTCGGATTTTTTGCAGTTGCACTCGTTGCAGTGCTTCAGATGCGAAACTTAAACGAGCGCATACTTACACTAAAACCTCGACTGTTTTCGACCGTAACAACAGCCGTCTTGCTACTTTGGTCCGTAGTCTCTTTTTCAGGCGTATCTACGTTTATCTACTTTAATTTTTAGGTGATGAGTGATGAAATATAAAAAACATGCAATACTTACTCTGGTACTTACAATCTTACTGCTGGCAGCCTTCGCCGCTCCGATAGTTATTATTGACCCATACGTACACTACCATGCTCCGCTTGAAGATGTTTCATATCTTTTTGACGAACATGCATATGTAAACGACGGTCTAGCCAGGCATCTTGAATATGACACTGTTGTTGCCGGTTCTTCTATGATGACTTCATTTTCACCCGAATACATAGATGAAGCTTTCGGCACTAACACATTAAAAACACCGCACATTTCAGGAACTTTTAAAGAAACGGGCGACTTTACCAACAGGGCACTTAGCTACAACGATGACCTCGATTTTGTCATACGCTCTTTCGATTTTTGGTATATGCTAGATCAAGAAAAAGATGAATTTTTTCACGATACATACCCCACGTATCTCTATGACAACAACTTGTTTAACGACACCGAATATGTTCTTAACAAAGACATACTTTTTCTTAATGTCGTTGAGACTATAGAGCGTACCCAGGAGGGTTTGCCTGCTACTACACAATACGAATACCTAAAACGCGATGAATCCGAATTTTCAAAGGAAGCGGTTCTCGACTATTATGAACGTGACGAATACCTTGAAAAATATGAAGAGGGCATCGAGGTGCGCGAGTTCACCGAAGATGACAAGCAGATGATTTACGACAACATGATGCAAAATGTTGTGGCACTAGCCGTAGCCAATCCCGACGTAATGTTTTATTACTTTGTTCCGCCGTACAGCGCGGCATATTATGACAGAGAGTTTTTAAAAGGCACATTTGAAAAGAACTTTCAGCAGCTTGAATATGCCCTAAGTTTGACTCTCGGATACGACAACATAAAGATCTTTTCCTTTATCGACGAGTATGACATTACACTGAACCTTGAAAACTACAGAGACGTAATACATTTTGCCGAGGACATAAGCCTTTATATCATTGATACAATGCACTCAGGCGACAATCTCTTGACAACCGAGAACTACATTCAAAATGTTTACGATGCAAGGGATTTTTACAGAGACTACGACCGCGACTCTTTGTTTGAATAGTACAACCTCCGTTTGTTTTACCAACAGGCGCTCTTTCTCCCACTGCGGTATTTTTGCGGTTAGAATCTTATGACGCTGTTGGATTTTATAGAGAAAATATTGAATTCACTTCCTCGACAGAGATAAACGAAGGAACGCATAGTGCTAGGATTATTCCGAGTATTATTCCCATTACTATTTGGTAGCACACGCTTAATCTGAATATATTTGAAATTGTATTTTGGCTCACTCCGCATATTTGCATTGTAAGCAACTCATCTTTTCTGATGATTTTGCTTATTTTTGTGCGCATATACAGGATAAATCCGAGACAAATAATCAGACACAGAGCTGATAAGAAAAGATATAAAACTTCGTTTTCACGCTTTTCCCAATGTTCAATCTGTTCGCTATTTGCATTCTCAACGAACAAATTAAGTTCAGATATCGCACTTGTCGCCTCGCTTTCAAAGCCGCTTGAAATAATCCGTGCCACTGCGCCCGTATATTCGTGCGAAAAGATATTTTTTGCTGAATTCACGGATAAATACACAATTGGTGTTTCGCTTTCATCTTCGATTATGCCACATATTTTTCCGATTATCCGACCGTCGTCCCCTACCTCCACATTGTGCTCAAACCAATCTATCTCCTCCGCACTCGTGTCTCTTCGTTGCGATTCGTCGTCACTGTAAAGATAATTTGCGTCTGTAATTACGGAATTTGTGAAAGTTTTTAACGCAGCTGTGTTCATAACAAAATAGGGCATTGCCGTATTTTGCGCAAACACACTCCCCCTGTTAATTAACCCCTCGATATACGTTGAATCTACTCCGGTCACTGTAAAATCACCTGTGAACTCTCCGTATTTTAGCGTTGAATTCGACAAAATAACGGGAGATACGTCCTGAATTTCAGAAATTTCACCAAGTTTGACTATCGTAGCATCCGTTATATTTTCACCCGAAATTTGCAATTCTAAAGGCTGTGATTTTTCCCCATTAAGTACAATAAGCGCGGAACACACAACAACAAACCCGTACACCGCCACACCTATAAACAGGGCAACAATCCACGAAAATTTTGGCATAAACTTCCATCCCAGACGAGCCGTATCTGCTATTTTCACTCTACTCTTCCTCTAAAAACTTCTTCCTGCGCTTATTCCTTATCACAATCACAGCGCACAATCCCGCCAATACAACTGCTCCAACAACAAGTGCAATCCACCACTGAGTGGGCGCTACTTCCTCCTCGGGTGTGTCCGTCGAAACTGAGATTATCGGTTGTTCGATGGTTGTCCCCACCTCATACTCCTGTCTAAATTCCTCTCCGAACACATCTTCGTAAATAAGCGTGAGTGTCCCGAATGAATAGCCGTATTTTTCTTCTCCTTCATGCCCCTCGCTCATATCCATAGTCCCAACAAACACGCTCATGTCAGCCGTGCTCGCCGTTCCGCCCTCCATATTGCCGATGAAACCGGTTCCTGTCGGAATAAGTCCCGCCGCATTAAGCTCACACCGCACATTATAAACCGTCCCCCTTGACAAATTCATCACCTGCATTTCGATTGGCAGTGTGTCCCCGGCGTTCACGGTTTGCGGAAGCTCGGGAGGTGTTAGTTCAACTTTTGTCGGCTGTTTTATTGTAACCGTTGCACCACCGGAAGCATTAAGTGTTATATCGTCCTCATTCTCATAAGAAATTGCCGCTGTAATATTAGCCTTTCCGGCTAACGTCTCTAAATCTGTTTTGTATTTAACTTTAAGATCCAAACTTTCCCCTTCGTCCAATGTTTTAAAGAAAAATGTAGAACTATCCTCAAGAATTGTAAGTCCGGCATTATCAGCCATTAAGGTAACTGTCATGTTTTTTATAGAAGAGCGCTCGTGTTTATTTGTAATAGTAAACGTTACGTCAAATTCACTTCCCGCTTGAACGGTTTCGGGCGACACCGCAGTCTTTGACACAATTACAATCGGACTGGGTGCAGGCTCGGCAACAGCAGGAATTTCAGGCTCTGCATTAGGGTCTTTTCCGTCTGTTATGCGAACATACGACGTGAAAAGCTGTTCAATCGGCTCTCCGCTCGCCCCCGTTCCTTTAACGGTTATGTTTATAGGATATGTACCGATATATTTTTCCTTTTGCAGGGAAAGGTCAAAAACAATGTAATATACATCCACAAACCCCTTGTTTGTTGGCATATTTTGCAGTACTATTTGTTTTTCGTAGTTTTTAAACACAAAAGGTGCGCTCATGGGGTCTCCCAAGTCTACAGAAGCGGTTATCAAATTCCCCGCAATCTCCCCCGCAGAAACAAGAGGCAACACAATTTTTGCATCATCGCTTGTCACCGTCGGCTCATAACCCATGCTATACGGCACGCTCATCCCCTCGTACACTCGCTCACTGTCAATGTTAAGCGTAGTTGCTGGCACTATTTCTTCCTCATTCTGAGACTCCGACTGATCTTCAGTATCCGTATTCCCTTCGTCAACAACAGAGTCATCCGGCGTTTGCTCCCCTTGGCTTTGTGAGCTTTCCGAAGGCTGTTCCGTGCCATCCTGCGAGTCGTTTGATGTCTGTTCTGTGTCCTCCCCTGTGCCCGTTGGCTGTTCAGCAAACACAGTGGTCGGAATTAGCATAAGAATCATTAGAAGTACAAATATTTTTTTCATAGCAGTACACCCTTTTCCAAAGTATATGTTTTATCCGCAAACGCATGTTTTGCGGTGGTAAGCATTACAACACATCGCTGCTCATTGCAGTAGTCTTTTATGTGTTTAATCAATTTCTCGCTTTCTATATTGTCAAGCGTATGTGTCGGTTCGTCGCATACGAGCACAGCAGGGTTTGTGATTATCGCCCGCACAAATCCCGCTAGTGCACGCTTAAAAGGAGATACTTTTGTGGGATCCGCACCACTAAGCGCACGAATACCCATGTTATCCATTGCTTTGCGCACGATTTTTATACGTTTTTCCTTATACATCCCGACTGCAGTAAGCGGCAACGCAATGTTTTCTTCAAGCGTAAGCGAGGAGACGAATACAGGCTCGCTTCCTACAAAACCAATATTATTAGACAAATTTCTCTTCACCTTTAACACGTCCTTCCCCATTATGAAAAGGCTCCCCATTTCCGGCCGAACCACCCCGCATAAAATCATCGCTAGCGTACTTTTACCCGCACCCGAGTTCCCTTTTATGTTTACGAACTCACCCGAATGCACCGCTAAATCCAGCCCATTTATCGCTCGCCTCTCACCGTATATTTTTACAATTTTTTGCATGTTTATCATTTTAACATCCTCGTTAATATAATCTTAAAATGTATAGTTACTGCTTAAACACTTCGCATTCGACTAACACCTTACCATACTCATCACCCCTGCGTCCATCTCGCAAACAGTGTCACACAGTTCGTCTATATCCGCTTGATTGTGGCTGGCAAGCAAAATTGTCTTTCCCTGTGCCTTTAAATCCTTTATAAGAACGCGCATGTCCTTTACCGCATATTTATCCAGCCCGTTAAAAGGTTCGTCTAAAATCAACAATGATGGATCTTCCATAATAGCCTGTGCAATGCCCAAGCGTTGACGCATGCCCAGCGAGTATTTTCCCACATTTTTCTTCATTGCAGGGTCAAGACCTACACGTTTTATAATACTTTTTATTGCAAAATCATCTATTTTTTTATTTAGAGAAGCTAATATCTGCAGGTTTTTAAACCCCGTCATCCCCGGCAAAAAACCCGGTGTTTCAATAATTATGCCCATATCAGGTGGAAAATCCATATCCTTTCCGACTTGTTTATAATTGACAAATATCTTACCCTGTGTTGGCAACAAAAACCCACATATACACTTCATAAGAACGGTTTTACCCGAGCCGTTGTTTCCCACAATTCCGTGGATTTTGCCCACCTCAAACTCCCTTGTGACGTCGACAAGGACAGTATCCTCACCGAATTTTTTATATACATTTTGTACTTTTATTGCTATGTCCATTAACTTGCCTCGCTTCCTGCAAAATTAAAACTGTACCGCTTTATCGCCCGCATTGAAAGCAAATACATGACGATTATCAGCACACCGAATATCACATATGTCTGCCACAACCTTGGCAATAAATCATAACCGAAATTGTGCATGTGATATGTAGCATGGTTTAACGGCGATGCCCAGCCGACCGCAACATTTGCCTGATACATAAGCTCATCGGGAAGTTGAAAAACCGCTTTTAAAGTCTCGGGGTTTAATATGAAGCCATATATACTAAATGCAAACACGCTTATAACACCAGCAAGTTGACCTTTTTTTATGTTGAAAAACAGCATAATGAACACCATAAGCAGCGTGTACAGCAACATTAGCACAAAGATCGTCGCCATACATTCATATGGAGTAGACATTTCAAGCGTTTTTACGAGTGCGGGGAGCGCAACCGCCTGCCCT
>CAYJIQ010000075.1:2995-8371 GCA_964370275.1 uncultured Christensenellaceae bacterium | reverse complement strand
GCGGAGCTCTTCTTGCTGCTTTGAGTCCGTACTTCTTTCTTTCCTTCATTCTCGGATCTCTTGTTAGGAACCCTGCTTTCTTAACTGTGCCTCTGAGTTCAGGTTCAGCTTTGATAAGCGCTCTTGAAATTCCGTGGCGGATTGCACCCGCCTGTCCCGAGAAGCCACCGCCTCTGACGTTTACAACAACGTCGTAGCTACCGAGTCTTTCGGTAAGCACTAGGGGCGAACGTACGAGCATTTTTAGAGTCTCATAATCGAGGAACTCGTCGATGTCACGCTTGTTTATAGTGATGTTGCCGTTTCCTGCAAAGATGCGAACGCGTGCAACAGATTTCTTTCTTCTACCCGTTCCTAAAAACTGTTCTTTAGCCATAAATCCTCCTAATTAGCCTTTAAGCTCGAGAACCTCAGGCTGTTGAGCCTGATGATTGTGTTCGGGGCCTGCAAAAACATGAAGTTTGTTTATCATGTCTCTTCCGAGTCTGCTCTTTGGAAGCATTCGTCTTACTGCTTCTCTCACTGCGAATTCAGGCTTTTCTGCCATGAGCTTTCCGTAGTGTACCGACTTTAGACCACCCGGATATCCCGAGTGAGAATAGTATTTTTTGCCAAGAAGTTTGTTGCCCGTAAGCACTGCTTTTCCTGCGTTGATTATGATTACGTTATCACCCGTGTCTACATTGGGTGTGTACTCGGGCTTGTGTTTTCCGATAAGGATAGCAGCAACTTCGCTTGCCATTCTACCGAAAACCTTACCCTCGGCATCGACAACGTACCATTTTCTCTGTACGGTGTCCTTTGTTGCCATATATGTTTTCATAAGATGTTTTCTCCTATTTTCAGGCATATTTATTTGTTTGCTTGTCAGATTTGGGGGCTAGTCGCGTCGGTCAAGCACTAAATATTTTACTACCATATTCACGCATTGTCAATAACAAAATAGCCGTTTTTTAGATTTTTTCTTGTTTTTTTGAAAAAAATAACTGTTGTTAGGTGCAATTGCGCTAGTGCGGCTCGAAAATCTAAATATGCCCCAAGGTTTGCGCCAGCTCGGTGACCTGTTTTAGCTTTTCTATTATGCTTATATGCTGTGGACATGCCTGTTCACACACTCCGCAAGAGATACATTCGCTCGGGCGACGCTCTTTTGGTATCAAGCCGAAAAAGTCGTGGAATCTGTCCTTGTTTTTCCCAAGAATGTAGTTGTTGTAGGCGAGAAACGCTTCGGGAATGGCAACCTGTTTAGGACATTTGTCGCAATATCTGCATTCGGTGCAGGTAATCCCGTTTAGCGAGATGAGTTTGTTTGCCGCGCTGTAGAGCACTTCTGTCTGTTCGGGTGTTAGTGGCGAAAGGTTTGAAAATGTTGAGATGTTTTCGCTGAGCTGCTGAGTGTTGCTCATTCCCGAAAGTACGACCTTTACACCGGGCGAGTGTGCCGCATACATAAACGCAGGGCGAGCCTGAGAACCTTGTCCGATCTTTTGGACATCGCCTGCACATTCTTCGGGAAGGTTTGCAAGAAGTCCGCCCCGAACGGGTTCCATAACTACTATGGGAAGCCCCTTTTCGTTGGCGAGGTGTGAGTGAGTTTTTGCCTCCTGCAAATTCCAATCTACATAGTTTAGCTGGAGTTGGCAAAAGTCCCAGTCAAATTCGTTTATCGTGCGACGAAAAAGCGGCGTCGTGTCGTGGAAGGAAAACCCCACATTATCAGCAACACCGCTTGTCTTTAGGTCCATCAAAAATTTGTGTGCTCCGAATTTTTTAAGCTTGTAGAATGTGTCGGCGCAGACGTTGTGCGCAAGCAAAAAATCGATCCGATCGGCCTTTAGCCTGCCCAATTGCTCTTCAAAATAACGCTTGCAATCATCCGCACTGTTTATGATATGAAGCGGGAGTTTTGTTGCGATGCTGTAAGACGCTCTGTTTACGCCCCGTAACATCTCGCCTACGATGCGTTCGGATTGACCGTCATGGTAATAATACGCCGTGTCAAAGTAAGTGATGCCGCCGTTAATCGCCATATCAAACATCTGCTCGGTTGTCGCCATGTCAATTTTTTGAGTATCCTTGATGAGAGGAAGGCGCATGACCCCAAAGCCAAGCGCCGAAACCTCTTTTCCGCAAAAAATTCTCTTTTGCATCGCAATCTCCAAATTATCTCTTGTTCATGGGGAGGTAAGGTCTTATATCTTTTATTCCCATGTACGCAGGTCTTATAATTTTGTCTGCGTTTGTAAGCTCTTCGATTCTGTGTGCGCTCCAACCGACAATTCTTGCGATGGCGAAAATTGGGGTGTAAAGCTCGTTTGGAATGCCGAGCATGTTGTATATGAGTCCGCTGTAGAAGTCTACATTTGCGCTGACGCCCTTGAACATACGGCGTTCCTGCGCGATGACTTCGGGAGCGAGGTTTTCAACCATAGAGTAGAGTTTGTAGTCCTCCATGCGCCCCTTTTCCTTTGCAAGCTCTTCGACAAAACCTTTGAGCATAACGGCTCTTGGGTCGGACATGGAATATACCGCATGACCCATTCCGTATATGAGGCCTTTTTTGTCGAAAACTTCCTTGTGCAGAAGTTTTTTGAGGTAGTTAACAACTTCTTTTTTGTCTTTTTTGTCCTTAACATGCTTTTTCAAGTCGTCCATCATCTCTGTGACCTTTATGTTTGCACCGCCGTGCTTTGGTCCCTTTAGAGAGGAAAGTGCAGCTGCCATAACCGAGTATGTGTCAGAGCCCGAGGACGTTACAACACGAGTTGTGAATGTGGAGTTGTTTCCGCCGCCGTGTTCCATGTGAAGAACGAGAGCAAGGTCAAGAACCTGTGCTTCGAGCTTTGAATATTTTTTGTCGGGGCGCAACATTCTCATGATGTTTTCTGCAAGAGAGAGTTTGGGCTTTGGATTGTGGATGTAAAAGCTCGAACCGCACTTGTGGTTGTATGCGTGATATCCGTATACTGCGAGCATCGGGAATGTGCTTATCATGCAAAGGCACTGGCGAATTACGTTTTCAATAGACAAATCCGAGACATGGTCGTCGTATGAGGCGAGAGTCAGGATGCTCCTTGAAATAGTGTTCATCATGTCGTGGCTGGGGGCCTTCATGATTACCGCACGAACAAAGTCGTTTGGCAGATGCATGGCTCCGCTCATTGCATGTTTAAAGTCTACAAGCTGTTTTTCGGTTGGCAACTCGCCCGCTATGAGCAGGTGTGCGATCTCTTCATATCCGAGTCTGCCGTCTGCAAGCAAACCTCTTGTTAGGTCTAGGATGTTGTAGCCTCTGTAGTAAAGTTCACCTTCGCAGGGTTGGACGATGTCGCCCACTGTCTTTTTTGATATAATTGTAGAAATATTTGTAAGCCCCGCTAAAACTCCGTTGCCGTTTTTATCTCTGAGTCCGCGCTTTACGCCCAGGTCTGCGAACAGCTCGCTGTTTACGTTGCAAGACTTCATAATATCATGGCAATGGCTTTTTGCGTATTCTTCGGTGTTGTCCTTCCAGTATTTCATATAAAAATCCTCCTTCTTAATATAAACGGATAAAAAAATCCCGACTAAATAACCTCAATTACTCGGGCAAGAGACTTCTTTAATTTACTATCATTTTTTTAAAACCGTATTTTTAAACACTTCGTCTATACTGTTATCTTTATATATATTATAACAAATAGCACGCCTTGTCAACAAATACGCAAGAATTTATTTTTAATCTTGCATTTTTTACAATATATTTCGTTTGTTGCGTTTCGTCGGTAAATAAACTTCCCGCTTGACTAATTTCTTTGCGTGAATTATACTGGGCATTGGCACAAATTAAGAGAAACGGAGAGAAATTATGAGGGTTTTGATACTGACAATTACATCCGGAGAAGGGCATAATGCCATAGCAAGAGCCATTTCAGATTGCCTTGAAGGAAGTTGCGAGGTGAAAATGCATGATTTATACAAAGGGATAAAGCGAACGACTGCGAAAATTTTTAACGACGGTTATCTTTGGATTTGCTCAAAAAGTTTGCGCGTTGCAAACGGAATGTACGAAATCATGGTAAACAGAAACCCCAAGCGAAAAAAACACTCGATGGCAAGAAGACTTGCTAAGCCGGGACTCCCGAAGCTTATAGAGGTGATAGACGATTTTAAGCCGGACGCTATAGTCTGCTCGCACATCTGTGCGGCTATTCTCATGAGCGACTTAAAGCGAAAGGGACGCTGCGACATTCCCGTTGTGGCGATAAGCAACGACTACAACGTCGTGCCCTATTGCGAATGTGCTACACATGTTGACTATATAATAAGTCCGTGTGAATTTTTAAACGAAGGATTTTTAAAGAAGGGATTTGCTCAGGAGCAGATAAAACACTTCGGCTCGCCTGCAAACCCCAAATTTTCTAACCACTTAGATAAAACCGAAGCGAGAAGACAGCTGGGCATAGCCGAAGACGAATTTACTGTTTTTGTTATGAACGGAGGGCTTGGATACGGTAGCACATATGAAATTGTAAAAAATTTGATGCTATCGAGGAACAAGTTTCGCATTGTTGCGGTAAACGGCAACAACAAGCAGACAAAAGAAGATATAGACAAGCTGATCGCAGAAACGGGCGCAACCAACATAACTAACTTTGGATTTGCGACGAATGTAGATGTAATAATGTCCGCTGCGGACGTTCTTGTGGGCAAGATGGGCGGAGTGTCGGTAACAGAGGCACTAAACAAAACGCTTCCAATTCTTGGAATAAAGAAGCTGCCCTGGCAGGAAAGATACAACATGCTGTTGCTTACAGAAAAGAACATCTGCGAGCACATAACAGACATGGACAAAATCTACGAATATGTGGATGCATATATTGAAAACCCCGAAATCTTGTCAAAGATGAGAGAAAATATTGTAAAATTCGCAAGACCGGATGCGACGACAAAGGTCGCAGAATTGCTGTTAGACTTGGGAAAAGAATATTCAATCAAGAAAGAGAACGCATAACTGCTGCAACTTGACTATTTTGGCGGTATGAATTATACTGTTTGCGTGGTTGTCGCAGGATGTATCGTTATTAATGTGTAATTTTGCACCTGCGCTAATTAATGTTATACGTGGGAGACTTTGGATGAAAGTTTTAATACTAACGGTGTCGGCAGGAGAAGGACACAATTCTATGAGCAGAGCTATTGCAAACTGTCTTGAAGGAAAGTGTGAAGTTGACACTTATGACCTTTTTAAAGGAAAGGTGAAGTCAAGGGAAAAAACTGTAAACGACGGTTATTTTTGGCTTTGCAAAAAGAACATAAAGATAGCAAACGGCGTACACAGGATAATCAGGAACAGAAATCCAAAGAACCGAAAGTATACCCTTGCGCATACACTTG
>CAYJIQ010000075.1:2561-2985 GCA_964370275.1 uncultured Christensenellaceae bacterium | reverse complement strand
GGAATACAAGCCCGACGTCGTATTCACGGCGCACACATATGCGGGGATTTTGATGAACGATCTAAAGCGCAAAAAAGGCTATGTGCCACCGGTTGTAACGATAATGTCCGACTACGATATGCCGCCATACAGCGAGTGTTGCATAAACCTTGAATATATAGTAAGTCCGTTTGAATCGTTTGAGGACGACTTTGTTGTAAAGGGGTTTTCCCGCGAACAGGTGATTCATCTGGGAATACCGGTACAGCAAAAATTCTCACAGCATATAGACAAAAAGTTAGCAAGGCGAGAGCTTGAAATAGACGAGGACGCATTTACAGTCATGATAATGAACGGCGGGATCGGCTTTGGCAACGCGCTTGAGGTGGTAAAAAACCTCTCTAAAGCAAAAAATAAATTCCAGATTATCGTCGTAAACGGCAAG
>CAYJIQ010000075.1:0-2551 GCA_964370275.1 uncultured Christensenellaceae bacterium | reverse complement strand
TAAAGTACGTAAAAAACATCGGATTTGCAAACAATGTCGACGTCATAATGTCAGCTTCGGATGTGCTTATAGGCAAAATCGGCGGAGTTGCTATTGCCGAGGCGTTTAACAAAAAACTTCCGATATTAGCCTCGCACATTCAACCTTGGCAGGAACACTACAACATGTTATTCCTGCGTGAAAGAGGTGCATGCGACTACATCGAAAACATCGAAGAGATTTATAAACATATAGATTCATACATAGACGAGCCGCAAACTCTCGTTAAAATGAGAGAAGAGATGGCGAAAATAGCAAAGCCAAATGCGTCTGTTGATATTGCACAGCTTCTCATAAAACTCGGAAATGAGTACGAGGGCAAAAAGGAGAAATAACATGGAATTTAAATATGTCGTCGTAGGTGCGGGAATTAGCGGGCTTACCGTTGCAGAGCGCATAGCGAACGAACTTAAGCAAAAGGTTCTCGTCATCGAAAAACGCAAACACATCGGCGGCAATTGCTACGATTTTTACGACAAAGATGGGATTTTAATTCACAAATACGGCCCGCATATTTTTCACACAAACGAGCGTGATGTCTGGGAGTATCTAAACAAATTTACAGCGTTTGACATGTACCAACACAGGGTGCTGACCTACGTAGACGGAATGCTTATGCCCATGCCAATCTGCGCAAAGACTGTAAACATGTTGTACGGACAAAACCTAACTAACGCCGAAATTGCAGATTTTCTGCGTGCGCAGGCTCAGCCTCAAAGAGAGATTAAGACGAGCGAGGATGTCGTACTCAAAAACGCGGGCGATGTCATATACGAAAAATTCTTTAAACACTATACAAAAAAACAGTGGGGAGTGTATCCTTCAGAGCTAGATAGCTCTGTTATTTCAAGAGTCCCTGTGCGAACAAACGGCGACGAACGCTACTTTACAGACAAGTATCAGGGGATGCCTGTTGGCGGATACACGCAGATGTTTAGGCGGATGGTGCAAAACGACAAGATAACACTGCTCGTTGGGCAGGACTACAAAAGCGTATTGTCGGGTATAAAATACGAAAAGCTAATATACAGCGGGCCGGTTGACCACTATTTTGACTATTGCGAGGGCACGCTGAAATACAGGAGCGTAAACTTTGAGTTTGAGACGCACGACACGGACAGTTTTCAGGAAATTTCGGTTATAAACTACCCGAACGAATACGACTTTACCCGCATAACCGAGTATAAAAAGCTAACGGGACAACAGCACAAAAAGACGGTTATTTCAAAGGAGTTTCCCACAGACGAAGGTGAACCGTGCTACCCGTTCCCAAACAACGAGGGAAAAGAGCTATACGAAAAGTACAAAAAGCTCGCAGATGCTCAAAAAAATGTATACTTTGTGGGTAGGCTTGCGCAGTATAAATACTATAACATGGACGCTGCGGTGAAAAGTGCGCTCGACCTTTACGGACAAATTAAGAGTGAAGAGGTGTAGCTTTGAGTAATGAAGATATAAAGCAAGAGGAGCAGTCTGCCGGGGCGCAAGTCGATGAACAGTCTGCCGCACCTCCTGCTAAGAAAAAGAGCAAGTGGAAGCTCATATATATTCTTGGGACGATGGTCGTCATCCTAGCAATCGTATTTCTAGATCCGAACTCGGCAGACATACTTTCCGTGGCTTCGATGCTCAATCCGTGGTGGATTTTAGCGACGTTTGGGATTGTGCTTCTGTACTGGATAAGCGATGCGCTTATTTTGGGGCAGATGACCTCGTATGTCGCAAAGCCTATGGGGCCGCTAAAAACACTGAAGATTGCGATTATCGGGCTTTACTACGGCGCACTTACGCCCTTTGCGACAGGCGGACAGCCCGTTCAGGTATACTACATGAAGCGTGATGCGGGGGTGGCCGTCGGAACGGGAACTTGCATAGTTTCGCTAAAGTTTCTCATATATACGATGGGCATTTGTTCGATTTACATTATCGCAATGATATTTGCGGGAGATTATTTTTACACAAACCACTCAGAGATCTTCTGGGTGACAATGCTCGGGTTTTTCGTCAATTTAGCGGGATTGCTCTTCATACTCCTCTCGCTGATAAACAAGAAGTTTGTGCTAAAACTGGTGCGCGGAGTGTTTAAACTGCTCACAAAGATAAAGATCATAAGGCACCCCGAAAAACACCTAAGCAACGTAGAACACACGGTGGAAGACTTTGCGGTTTCGGCGAAATATCTGAGGCAAAATGTCTTTAAGATGTTTATCTCGTATCTGCTTTCCGTAGTGAACTTGGCTTTTATGTTCTCGATTACCTACTTCATCTACCGCTCTCTTGGGTTAAACGAAGCTCCGGCAATTGAGATTATGGCGATGCAGTCGTTTTTATACCTCGCTGTCATGTTCTTCCCGACACCGGGTGCGGCGGGCGGCTCTGAAGGTGGGTTTGGACTCTTCTTTGCAACATACTTTGCTCCGTACTCATGGTCGCTTCCTATGATTATCTGGAGGTTTATGACATACTACCTCATGCTCATAGTCGGCGCGCTTATCGTAATAGTAGATGAATT
>CAYJIQ010000074.1:4103-8452 GCA_964370275.1 uncultured Christensenellaceae bacterium | reverse complement strand
GTTTCGTCGTCCGGTGTTTCGCTATCCGGTGTCTCGCTGTCCGGTGTTTCGTCGTCCGGTGTCTCGCTGTCCGGTGTCTCGCTGTCCGGTGTCTCGCTGTCCGGTGTTTCGTCGCCCGACTCTTCACCTTCAGCTTCGCTAAATATGTACTTTACATTTTTGCTGTTTGAAGTTTTCTCATCCATATAAGTAACAGTCAACTCGACTGAAGTTGTGATGTCGTTAACTGTTACATAATCTCCGTCTTCATCACTTTTAACTTCTAGTGCTTCGCCTCCTGTTGCTATGTTGCCGGCATCTATTCCAACCGCTTCAACACCGGTTACCGTTTGTCCGGCAATCTCTGCAACTTCGTAGTAAACCTTATCGTCAACCAAGTTCAGCGCTCCATCCTCAGTCTGTTCTACAGTCGATTCAAACTTTACGCTATAACCATCATCAGCTGAAATGATTTTCTCTCCAACTTCCGACGGGTTCGCTTCGCCTGTTTGATTAAAGTTAGCCATTGCCCAACCCGCTGAAGCAAACAAGGAAACAACCATCGCAACACTAAGTACTATGGCGATAATTCGCTTATTAGACTTTTGTCTGGTTTTCTCCTTTTGGGCATGTTCTGCCCGCTCCACACGAGATTTTCTCTCTTCGTTCATTTTCGAACCTCCCTGTCAATCGACAACTAAAATTATATTTTGGTCTTTTATCCTCGGAGCCGACCCCCCGCCCCGTCAGATTTCTCTGGTCGCAAGTATATATAAACACTTTTTTCATCAGTGAAACACTTTTTTTAAAAAAAGCGCACACGATGCATAATACAAAATTATACATGAATAATTTTAGTTTTGCAACAGATTTGACAGACTATTTGAAACACATTTTTTGCATAGGTTCGGTTTTGCGTAACATTTTGACTAATTTATCCCGATTTAACAACTTTTTTTAGTTACTGTGTCAATTTTGCAACGCTCAAACCCCAAAACTGATACACGACAGCATTTACCTTATTGAAGGCTTTTTTGAGTCTTTTTAAAGAGGTTACTTTTTTTGCCATTTTTCTTTTGTAACAATTTTCACACAACTTTCGCTACCTATAATTGACGCCTTTTTCCATTTGAGTATACGCTCTAAAATATTCATCAAATGCCCTCTAAGTAGACTTTTGTTTTTTTTTTGACATTCTGCTCTAATCTCAGATAATTTTATACGTACAGCATATTATAGCTCCCCCTTCCGAAGATCGCATGTCCTCGCTCTGATAGCAATCAACCCCTGATAATTTCAGCTTTTGGCAGATTAACTATTCGTAAAATTTGCCATTTTTTGCTTATTTTTTCAATTTGCAGCATTATATTGCCCAACTGCATCACCGGCTATCAATTATAAGCCACAGCGAGTCTTTTCAAAGCACAACCTAAAGTAGTCCAGCCAACAAACGAACACAACTCCGCTCAAACATAAAACCTCAACAATCCATATCCCCTCTTTTCCTCTTCACAAAGTCAGTTCACCTCACCTATAAAATTAACTTATTTTTCCTACTTTAAAGCCATTTTTTAAAATGGCCAAAATAAATATTCGTCAAATTAGGTAATTTTACGTAATTTTAATCCACATTTTTCCGCTGCTTTCCTCCGACAACCCACTTCTATACCACTCAAATTCAACCTTCTCCACCTCTCTTACACCCGCTCTAACAACGGCCCCTTCCTTTTAATATATACACTATCCCAAGGCTTGCTTCGCACCTCCTCTCATTTCGCCCAAAAAACCTTACTTCGAACATTCCCTCGAGTTTTGATATTATAATCGCTCTGAACGCCTCTCAGCGCAAAACTTCAGAACTTTGCAATTTTTTTATAAATTAGGTATTCACGTTTCGAATATCATGTGTTATAATTAACCGAACAGCCTTGATTTTTAATACATCGAGGCGATTAGGAGGATATGCTTGAAAGGTAAGTGGCACGCATTAAAATGTGCAATAGCAATGGTCTTGTTGCTTGCTATGATATTATCAGGTTGCGGAAGTAGCGAACCGGCAAAGCCCCTGCTCACCACGGGCTCGGGCGGTGTTGTTGAGCCTGCAGAACCCGAAAGCATATTTGACCCCGGAAGTTCGTCCGAATCCTCGTCCGGAACGGTAAGAGACGCAACTCCGCAAATTTCCATCCCAACAGCTCCGGGAGACGCAGTCAAAGAGGAAGATGGAGCAATTATTGATTATTCAAATATTTCTGACGGTTACATTATGGCGCAATATACCGGTGATTCCGGAAAGATTAAGCTGTATATTCAACCGCTTGGATATACTCAGCAAAATGCGGAAGAGCTCGACTACTACTACGATGTCTTTCCCGGAGAAGAAATCTGCGCATTTCCGATTTCTCTTGGAGATGGCGAATATACGATTTCCATGTTAAAGCAACAGCCCGACGGTGCATACACCAGTATGGTCGCGATAAACGTCGATGTTAAGCTAAACGATAACTATACAAGATTCCTCTATCCAAATTCACTCGTGCGTTTCGACGAAACTTCAGCCTCGACTTTGAAGGCACAAGAGCTCGCAACGGGAGCTACGAGCGAACTTCAAGCGGTAGAAAACATCTTTAATTTTGTCGTAGATAATGTATCATACGATTGGGACTTAGCTGCAACACCAAGAGCCTTTTACGTCCCCGATGCAGACCAGACACTTGTAGATGGTACGGGAACATGTTATGAATATTCTGTACTGATGACCTCAATGTTGCGCTCTCAAGGCATACCTACTCAGATGGTGTTCGGCGACGCGGGCGGTGTATACCACGCATGGCTTAATGTTCATTCAAAGGAAACAGGAACGGTAGACAGAGTTATCCACTTTGATGGTAAAGAATGGACGCTAATGGATCCAACATTTGCTTCCTCGGGAAATAGAGGCGCCGAATATGAACAATACATCGGCGACGGCGCAAATTATACGGAGCAGTATTTCTATTAATTCTAATAAAGACAAAACTTCAGCGGAAAGGAATAAGCGATGAGTAATAAACGAAGAGAGCTCGCACCAAGTGAATTGGGTGAATTTTTTGAACAGTTGACCATGTACTTTAGAAGTGCTATTTCAACTTGGGAGAGCCTTTCTATAATATGTGAAAACGCAATGACAAGAAAGCAGAGGCTTCTTGCCGAAATTCTCTATAACGACGTTTCAGACGGTCTTCCCTTCTCCAAAGCGATGAAGAACGCAGGATGTTTCCCCGAATACGCAATCGGAATGGTTGAACTTGGAGAACAAAGCGGTCGCATGGAGGAAGTTGTGGAGGCACTTTCAACCTACTACAAACGAAGAGACGTCATGTCAAGGAGCATCCGCTCAGCAATAACCTACCCCCTACTCATGGCGGGAATGGTGCTTGCTGTAGTATTCGTCTTAATAGTCAACGTCATGCCGGTATTTGAACAGGTGTTTGCTCAGCTCGGACTCGTTATGAATCCGTTTTCCCAAGCCTTGCTCGACTTCGGCCGTATACTTTCAGAGAATTCACAAATTCTATTGATGATTGTTGGCGTACTTTTGGTGTTGTTTATCCTTATTAAAGTAACACCTCCCGGAAGAGCATTTAGCAAATCGCTATATGAACACTCAGCATTTACAAGAAAATTATCTTACGCTGAGAATGCGAACAGATTTGCATTTTCTCTTTCGCTAATGCTTGCAAGTGGAATCGATCCTCTAAGGGCGTTTGACTTCGTGAGCGAACTTGTATCTAAAGGAAAAATTCGCTCAAGAATTAGGGTTATTAAAGAGCACTTTGAAAGCGGCGAAGCTCTAACAGACGCGCTAATTGCAAGCTCGATTTTCGACTCCGCATACAACGGAATCATCACAGCAAGCGTGCGTGCAGCGTCTGTAGATGAAATGCTTATGAGCATAGCCGACAGATATCAGCTAGAGACCGAGCGCAGACTCACCAGGCTACTTGGCATTATTGAACCTATGCTTGTTGCAATAATGTGCTTGCTAGTCGGAATGATTATGCTTTCGGTAATGCTACCGCTAACAAGTATACTTACAAATATGCAGTAAGGAGGTTCACGATGGATCTATCGAAAATGCTGAAAACCATATTTAAAAATCCGCTGTTTTGGTCGATTCTCGTGTTTTGCCTCGTAGTAGCTTTAATTATCTCTGGGGTAGCGGGTGTCTCAGACTCCGTTGCCGAACAGCAAAGGGAGATGCTTGAGGAATCGGTTACAAGAAGTGCCGTTCAGTGCTATGCGATTGAAGGAAGATACCCCGAAACGCTAAATTACCTCGTCCTTAACTACGGACTTTTTTACGACAGCGAGCGCTATGTCATCCACTA